>DASQAX010000499.1:0-3632 GCA_035635535.1 Vicinamibacterales bacterium
GCGATCGCGGGAGCGATCGAGCGCCGCCGTCACGCCGTCGTCGATCGGCGGCGAGCGCCGGATGTCGCCAACCGTCGCTGCCAGCAGCGCGCGGCGCGCGTCCTCGCGCAGGTGGTCGTCCGCGGTCCCGCCGACGGTGAGATCGCCCTCCTTGAACGCGCTGGCGAGCGTGAAGGTTCTGCGCAGTTCCTGACCGGTCATGGGCCTCAGCCGCTGTGGCACGCCGGGGTGCCGGAGCATAATACTCAGCCTCGGGCCGCAAATTTTCGATGTCCAGCCTGGCCACGCTGTTCGAGCCGCCTGACGACGCGACGGCTGAAGACTTGCGCGGACGCCTCCGAGCGCTCGCGGACCTCGTCGCGCGCGCGCCTGTCCCGATCGCGGTCGCGCACGACGCGGAGTGCCGCTTCATCTCCGCGAACGACGCGCTGGGCCGGCTCATCAGCCTGCCGCCCGACGTCAACATCTCGATGACGCCGCGCGCCGGCGAGCAGCCGCTCTACCGGATCCAGCACAACGGCCGCGACCTGCCGCCAAGCGAGCTGCCGATGCAGTACGCCATCGCGCACCGCACGCACGTCACCAACGACATCGAGATCGTGCGCGCCGACGGGTCGGTGGTGTACGTGCAGAACGACGTCGAGCCGCTCTACGACCGGCGCGGCGATGTCTGCGGCTGCGTCAGCGTGTGCGTGGATCTCACCGAGCGCAAGCGCGTCGAGGACGTCCTGCGCGAGGCGGACCGGCGCAAGGACGAATTCCTCGCCACGCTCTCGCACGAGCTGCGCAACCCGCTGGCGCCCATCCGCAACGCCGTCGAGTTGATGCGCCGCGCCGGCCACGACCCGCACATCGCCGAGCGGGCGCTCGCGATCATGGAACGCCAGCTCCACCAGCTGGTCCGGCTGACCGACGACCTGCTCGACGTGTCGCGCATCACCCGCGACACCATCGAGCTCCGGCGCGACCGCATCGACCTCCGGGCGGTGCTCCGGAGCGCGCTCGAAACCATCGAGCCGCTCAGCCTTGCGGCCGGACACGACCTGACGGTCGATCTGCCGCAAGCCCCACTCTGGGTGTATGCCGACTTCACGCGGCTCGCGCAGGCCTTCGTCAACCTGCTGAACAACGCGGTGAAGTACACGGATCGCGGCGGCCGCATCTCGGTGGACGTCTCGACCGAGGCGGGCCTGGTGGCGGTCGTCTCGCTGCGCGACAGCGGCATCGGCATCGATCCGGCGCTGCTCCCGCGCATTTTCGACATGTTCGTGCAAATCGACCCGGGCTCCACCCGCGCGCGCAGCGGCCTCGGCATCGGCCTCGCGCTGACCAGGCGGCTGGTCGAGCTGCACGAGGGATCGATCGAGGCGCGCAGCGAAGGAGCGGGCGCGGGCACCACGTTCATCGTGCGGTTGCCGCTGGTCGCGGCCGCCGAGCGGCGCGAGCCGATCGCCGAATTTCCGCCGGCGCCGGTGGCCACCCGCTGCCGCGTGCTCGTCGCCGAAGACATTCCCGACGCGGCTGAAATGATGCGCATGATGATCGACTGCATGGGCCACGACGTTCGTGTGGCCACCGACGGCGTCGAGGCCGTCGCCATCGCGGAGGAGTTCAACCCGCAGATTGCGCTGCTCGACATCGGGATGCCGCGAATGGACGGCTACGAGGCCGCGCGCCGCATCCGCCTCGCCCTCGGAAACCAGGTGATGCTCGTGGCGCTCACGGGGTGGGGACAGGAGGACGACCAGCGACGGGCCTTTGCCGCGGGCTTCGATCGACATCTCACCAAGCCGACGGAACCCGACGTCCTCGAGGATCTCATCGCATCGGCGGTCGGCTCCGCCAAACCCTGAATCAGACGGCTGCCGGCGTGCCCCAGACCTGCCGCGTGACCTCGAGAATCCGCTCCAGCTTCGCCCACTGATCGGCCTCGGTGATCTGATTGCCCTGGACGGTGCTCGCAAAGCCGCACTGCGGGCTGAGGCACAGGCGATCGAGCGGGACGTAGCGGGCCGCTTCGTCGATGCGCCGCGCGATCTCGGCGACCGGTTCGAGCGCGGGGGTCTTCGTCGTGACGAGGCCGAGCACGATCACCTTGTCGTCCGGCACGAACCGCAGCGGCTCGAACGACCCCGAGCGCGCGTCGTCGTATTCGAGGAAGTACGCGTCCACGTGCAGCTCGTTGAACAGCGCGTCGGCGACGGGCTCGTAGCCGCCCTCGGCGACCCACGCGCTCTGCATGTTGCCGCGGCAGAGATGGATGGCGACCGTGAGGTCCGGCGGCCGGCGATCGATGACCGAGTTGATCAGCGAGGCATAGGCGTGCGGCAGCTCGTTCGGGTCGTCGCCGCGCTCCTTCGCCTGCGCGCGGAGCTGAGGGTCGCAGAGGTACGCCAGGTTCGTGTCGTCGAACTGGATGTAGCGGCAGCCGGCGTCGTAGAGCGAGGCCACCTCGTCGCGGTAGGCCTGCGCGAGATCCTCGAAGAACTCGTCGAGGTCCGGATACGCCGTGATGTCGATCCCCTTGCGCCCGCCGCGGAAGTGCACCATCGTCGGCGACGGGATGGTCACCTTCGGCGTCCTCGTCGCGACCGACCGCAGGAACTGGAAGTCGGCGGTCTGGATGTCCTGCACGTGCCGCAGCTTGCCCGTGACCGTCAGGCGCGGCGGCGCGAAGTCGATCTCCCCGTCGCGGGTGTGAAACTTCGCCGCGATGCCGCCGGAGACGGCGACGCCCTCGAGCCGCTGGAGGAAGTCGATGTGGAAAAAGGTCCGCCGGAACTCGCCGTCCGTGATGCTCTGGAGCCCGATGGCTTCCTGCTTCCGCACGACGTCCCGGATCGCGTCGTCTTCCGCCGCGCGGAGCTGTGCCTTCGTGATCTCGCCGATCTGGAAGCGCGCGCGGGCCTCTTTCAGGCGTGTGGGCCGGAGCAGGCTGCCGACCTGATCGGCGCGAAACGGCGGGTTCAATCGGGACACGGGGATACCTCCTGAGGAGCTTGTCTCGCCGAAGCCGCGCAGCGGCGAAGGCGGGCCGCATCTTACTTGTTTTTCGATAGAATCCGTCCGGCATGAGTGACACCACGGTCGATGTCGGCAGGCTGCTCGACGAGGGACGCTGGAGCACCTACCAGAAGCTCCTGGTGGCGTGCATTGCGCTGACGATCATTTTCGACGGGCTCGACAATCAGCTGATCGGCGCGGCGGTGCCGGCCATGATGCGCGAATGGGCGCTGCAGCGTTCGGCGTTCGCCTGGGTGCTGTCCGCCGCGCTCCTCGGCATGGTGATCGGCGGCTTCATCGGCGGCTACATCGGCGACCGCATCGGCCGTCGCACGGCACTGCTCGGCAGCATCGTCTGGTTCGGCCTGCTGACTGTGCTCGTATCGCTTGCGGGAGACGTCACGACGCTGACCGCGCTCCGGTTCTTCGCGGGGCTCGGCCTTGGCGGCGCGATGCCGAACGCCGCGGCGCTCGCCGCGGAGTACGTGCCGCTGCGCCGGCGGGCGTCCGCGGTCACCTTCACCATCGTGTGCATTCCGATTGGCGGCACGCTCGCCGGCTTCACCGGCGCGATCGTGCTGCCGGCCTACGGGTGGCGCGCGCTCTTCCTCATCGGCGGCACCCTGCCG
>DASQAX010000500.1:0-11451 GCA_035635535.1 Vicinamibacterales bacterium
CCACGACCATCCAGCCGAGCGCGACTCGCCGGCGGGCCAGGAGTCGCACGAGACTCACGGGTCGGCCTCTACGCCTATCACCATCATTGCCTGCGCACTGCCGACTGCCCGCTGCCCACCGCCTGTCACCCACGCGCGGCCATGCGCCGGTGCACGGCGCTCATCACCTCGGCGACGTCGATGTCGTCGATGCACCGCTCGGTCTTCCTGCACGTCCGCTCGTACACGCACGAACACTGCGACACCCGCGAGATCGCGATGTCGTTGAGCCCCCACGGACCGTTGCGCTCGGGCTGCGTCGGGCCGTACAGCGCCACGATGGGCGTGCCGACCGCCGCAGCGATGTGCAGCGGGCCGGTGTCGCCCGAGATCATCAGGCGCGCGCCTCGCGCGACGCCGACGATGTCGGCGATCGTCGTCGGCGGCGACGGCTCCGCCGCGCCGCCCGAGGCCGCCACGACGCGGTGCGCGATCTCCTGCTCGCCCGGTCCCCACAGGACCAGCGACCGCCACCCGAAGTCGCGCACGATCGCCGACGCGACCTCGCCGAACCGCTCCGGCGGCCACCGCTTGTTGGGCCACGCCGCGCCCGGGTTGATCAGCACGTAGCCATCCGGCTCGAATCGATTGGCGACCTGCAGGACCGTGGACGAGCGCGGAACCTCCAGCGGAAACCGCACGCGGCGATCCTCGACCTTCAGCGGCGCGAGCAGCGCGAGGTTCTTGTAGATGACGTGCGTGGCATCCCCCGGATCGGGCGCGACCGTGTAAAAGAGCCGCGCGAACGGCTCGCGCAGGTGCCGGCGGGGAAACCCGATCGTCTTCCGGGCGCGCACGCTGCGCGCGAGCATCGCCGACTTGAGCAGCCCCTGGAGATCGATGACGGCGTCGTAGTCCGCCCGTCGCAGCTCGCGCAGCGTCTCGCGGAACCTGCGGCGTCCTTCCCGATGCCTGATGGCGCGCGGGTCCACCGCGATCCGCCGATCGATCCCCTGCACCAGGTCGAGCAGCTCGACGTAGCGCGGATCGACCATCCAGTCGATGCGCGCCGACGGAAACTCCTGCCGCAGCGCCGCGGCGACGGGAATGCCGTGGATCACGTCGCCGAGCGAGCCGAGGCGAACGATCAGGAAGCTGTTCACTGCCGCCCGCGCGCGATGCGCGAGAGCA
Source organism: Vicinamibacterales bacterium (assembly GCA_035635535.1). GTDB lineage: Bacteria > Acidobacteriota > Vicinamibacteria > Vicinamibacterales > UBA2999 > Gp6-AA40. Next base: position 1,171 of record DASQAX010000500.1, read on the forward strand.
GCTCGCGCGTCGAATGGTCCTTCGGGTCGCCGACGATGGCCGTGCGGCCGCCATAGGCGAGCACGATGTCGCGCTCGGGCACCGAGTCGACGGTGTAGTCCGTCCCCTTGCAGTGCACATCGGGCCGCAGCGACGTCAACAACGGACCAACGGTCGGTTCCGGAAAGATGACGACGTAGTCCACGCACCGAAGCGCGGCCACCAGCTCCGCGCGATCGGCCGCCGGCAGAATCGGCCGTCCCTCCCCCTTCAACCGCCTCACCGACTCGTCCTCGTTGACCGCCACGACGAGGATGTCGGCTTCGCGCGAGGCCGATTCGAGATAGCGGACGTGGCCGACATGAAGCAGGTCGAAGCAGCCGTTGGCGAAGGCAATGGTCCGGCCCGCGGCGCGCTCGTCAGCCAGCCGCCGCGCGAGCTCCTCGCGCGCGACGACCTTACCAGGCGCCACGGTTCCCCGGCAGCTCACGCGTCACGGTTCACCGCGTCGCGCAGTTCGGCGGCGCTCACGGTCGCCGTGCCGCGCTTCATGACGACGAGGCCTCCGGCGTAGTTCGCCAGGCGCGCCGCCAGCTCGAAGGTCGCGCCTGCCGCGAGCGCCAGCGTCACCGTCGCCACGACGGTGTCTCCGGCACCGGTGACGTCGGCGATTTCGTCGGAGCCGAAGATTGGAATGTGGACGGTCGGCGCGTCGGATACGAACAGCGCCATGCCGCGGCTGCCGCGCGTGATGAGCACCGCCTGCATCTTCGTCCGCTCGAGCACCTCCCGCCCGGCGCGCTCGAGCACCCGCGCATTGTCGTTGATCCGGATGCCGAGCGCCTGCTCCACCTCGGATTCGTTCGGCGTGCACGCGGTCAGACCCGTGTAGTTCAGAAGCCGGTAGCGGGAGTCCACGAGGATTGGGATGGGATGTTCCGCGCGCTTCAGCTCCGCGCGAATCCTCGACACGACCGCGGGCGAGACGAGCCCGCCACCGTAATCCGAGACGAGCACCGCATCGGAACGCAGGGCGGCCGACACCGCGCCCCGAAAGAACGCGTCGCGGCTCGTCTTGTCCACCGATCCGCCGCCGAGACGATCGATGCGAACGACCTGCTGCTTGGCCGAATGAATGCCGCCGGCGAGAATCCGCGTCTTGATCGTCGTGCCGCGCCGCGCGCTGCGGATGACGGTGCGCGGGTTCACGCGCTTGTGGAGCGCCTTCAGCAGGCGGCGGCCGGCTTCGTCGCGGCCGATCACGGCAGCCAGCAGCGCGGAGCCGCCCATCGCGGCGACGTTGTTGGCGGCGTTCCCCGCGCCGCCCGGCACGACCTCGGTGGAGTCGTACTCGAGAATCAGCACGGGCGCCTCGCGCGAGACGCGCGCGACGCGGCCGTAGACGAACTCGTCGGCAATCGCGTCGCCGACGACCGCCACGCGGCGGCCGGGCAGGGCATCGATCAGCGCGAGGACGTCCGCAGGATCCACCCAACCGCCTCCATCAAATTGTTGAGGATAGCATCGGGACGCGCGGCGCCCGGCGGCATCGCCTCCTCGTGCGCGCCGTGACCGGTCCGCACGAGCACCGTACGCGTCCCCGCGCCGGTACCGGCGACGACGTCGAGCCGGCGATCGCCGATGGTGACGGACCGCTTCGGGTCGAGGGAGAGCTCGCGGCACGCCTGCTCGATCATCCCCGGCCTCGGCTTGCGGCAGGCACACTTGACGCGCAGCCCGGGAACGACGGCATCGGGGTGATGAGGGCAGAAATAATAGCGCTCGATCTTCGCGCGGCCCGCCGCCAGGCGCGCGTCAATCGTCTCGTGCACGTGCCGGAGAAACGCCTCGTCGATGATGCCGCGGCCGATGCCGCCCTGGTTGGTGACGACCACGGTCGCGTAGCCCGCGCGGTTCAGCAGGCGAATCGCATCGGCGGTGAAGGAGTAGAGCTCGAGCAGATCGAGCCGATCGAGGTAGCCGCGCTCTTCGATGATCGTGCCGTCGCGATCGAGAAAGACCGCGGGACGCATCACGCGGGCACCCGCGAGACGCGATCGACGGCGAGGAGCACGCGTACCGGATCAAGGCCGGTCATGCAACGGTGATCGATCGGACATTCACGAAGCATACAGGGACGGCACCAGACCGGGTTGAGGACGACCTCCGTGGCCACGCCGGCTCGCGCCAGGGGCGACGTGGCCTTCTCGTTCGTCGGGCCGAAGATGCCGACGACGGGAACGCCGGTCGCGGCCGCGAGGTGCATCGCCCCGGAATCGTTGGACACGCACACACCGGCACGGCTCATGACCGCGGCCAGCACCGGCAGCGTTGTCGCGCCGGCAAGGTCGAGGACGCGCCCGCGACACTCCGGCGGCGCGGCCTCGCGGATGGCGCGCGTCGTCGCCGCGTCGCCACGGCTGCCGACGAGCGCGCACGTCGCGCCGCGCTCGCGCACGAGCGCCGTGACCAGCCCGACGACATGCGCGGGAACCCACTGCTTCGCCTTGCCATAGGCGGCGCCCGGCGCCAGGACGACGAGCGGGCTCTTCTCGTCCCACCCGTGCTGTGTCAGCAGACGCCGCGCGTCGGCGGCGGCGTTCGACGGCACGGTCAAGACCGGCTCCAGCGGTCCCGTCGCGATATCGAGCCCGCGAACGAGGTGCTGGTAGTACTCGCCCTGGTGCATCGGCTGCTTCGGCCGGCGAACGGCTCGCGTCAGCAGCACGCTGCGCATGTCGGTCGCGTAGCCCCAGCGCTCGGGCACGCCCGCACGTCTCGCGAGCCACGCGCTCGCGAATGAATTCGGAAACAGCACGGCGACGGCAGGACGTGCCTCGGCAATCGCGGCCGCGTCGGATTTCACGATGGCGGTGACGCCGGCCACCATGCCGAAGAGGCTGCTGACGGCCGGCCGCGCGGCGATCGTCAACGGATGTCCGGAGAAATGACGCCCGAGATCCGCGATCGCCGGCAGCGCCATCACCGCGTCGCCGAGCCAGTTGGGAGCGACGACGAGCAGCGGACGGCGCTCAGGCATCGCGCCACCGGCGGTGCATCCAGAGCCAGAGCTCCGGGTGCCGCCGCACGTACATCTCGAGCACGTCGGTGCAGCGCTGCGTGAACTCGCGCACGGCATCCGGCGTGTCGGCCTGCGGCGGATCGACGGGATGTTCGTAGACGAGGCGATATCGTCCACCGGGCAGCGGCAGCGCGAACACGGGCACCACCGGCGCGCCCGTCCGCAGCGCGAGCGCGGCGAGCGCGGACGTGGTCGCGGCGGGCCGTCCGAAGAAGTCCACGTAGACGGCGTCCGGCGTGTGGATATGCTGATCGATGAGCAGCGCGACGCCGTGGTTGGCTGCCAGCTCGCGCAGCACCTTGCGCACGGCGCCCTCGCGGTAGACGACGGCGTTGCCCGTTCGCGTGCGGATCCGCTCGAGCATCTCGTTCAGCCGCGCGTTGTCGAGCGGACGCGCGAGCACCGAGATCGGATGTCCGTGCAGCGGCTCCACGATGGCCTGGAACTCCCAGTAGCCGAAATGGCCCGTGAAGAACAGGACGCCCCGCTGCTGGTCGTACGCCTGCCGCGCGCGTTCGGCGCCTTCGACGTCGATGGCGGCACGCATCTGCTCGGGCGAATACGTGCCGAACTTGAGGAGCTCGAGCAGCAGGCTGCCGAAGTGCGCGAACATCATGCGCGCCAGCACGCGCAACTCCGCCTCCGACCGCGACGGAAACGCCGCAGCCAGGTTCTCGAGCGCGATGCGCCTGTGCCGGCGATCGACGGCAGAGACAAACCGGCCGAGCGCCGCGCCACAGCGGCGAACGAGGGGCATCGGCAGCAACGAGACGACGGCCGAGACGAGGCGCACCGCCGCGAACTCGAGCGCGCGAATCATCCGCCCTCGCGCCCCTGCTGCGCCGCGCCGGCCGCCAGGCGCCCGATCAGCCACGATTCAAACGCGGCGGCCGGTTCAATCGACACGGCCATCGGCAGCACCGCGACATCGAAGTCGCACCGAACGGCGTCCTTCGCGGTCGTCACGATGAGGGCGGCGTCGGCCTCGCGAGCCGCGGATTGAATCACCTCACGGTCGCGGGCGGTGTACCAGTGGTGGTCGCGGAACGCCAGTTCGCGCGCGACGTCGTAGCCGAGCGATCGCAGCGCGCCGAAGAAGCGTTCGGGACGGGCGATCCCCGCGAAGGCCACGACCCGGCCAGGCGGGTCCGAAAGGACGCGACCAGGCGGGTCCGAAAGGACCCGCCCTACCTGGGGCGAAAGGACCCGCCCTACCTTGTCCGTGTAGGCCGGGTCCTTTTGGACCCGGCAAAGGTGTCCGTAATGCGGCACGACTCGAAACGCATTGTGGAGCTCGAGCGCGGCCGCGACCTGCGCAACCTCGTCCTCCGTCCCCGGCACGAGCACGGCATCCGCGAAATGCGCCGCGCTCAGCGGCTCGCGCAGCCGGCCCGACGGCAGCACGCGATCGTCCAGGTCCGCCGCCGCGACGAGCAGCAGGTCGATATCCCGCTCGAGCTGCACGTGCTGAAACCCGTCGTCGAGGATGCTCACCGTGACGCCAAAATGCCGCTCGGCGAAGAGCCCCGCGATGTATCGATCGGCGCACACGAGGACGGGAACACCCGACAGCGTGCGCGCGAGCAGCTGCGGCTCGTCGCCGGACCGCGCGACCGGCTCGAGCACGCGCTGGCCGTCGCTGACGACGAGCACACCCTCGGTGGCCTCGCGCCGTCCGTAGCCGCGCGTGAGGATGACGGGCCGCTCGCCGTGCTGCAGCAGCAGGCTGGCGAGTGCGGCGACGACGGGCGTCTTGCCGCTGCCACCCACCGAGAGATTGCCGACGCTGATCACGCGATGATGCAGGCGCCGCCGGCGGCCCGCGCGCGCGTACCACGCGCGCCGCATCAGGGCCACGCGGCCGTAGGCGCCGTCGAGCAGGCCCGCACGCGACACGCGGCCACGCTCGCTGTTCCGAGGCGGAGCCTCGCTGGTCAATGGATTACGCGGAAGGGACGGACCACGCTGTCACGGTCCGACGGCATCAGGTCGCGGATGACGGCCAGCGTCCGGTCGCGCGCGCCGCGATTGGATTCGACCAGCGCCTTGGCCGCCGCGCCGAGACGCGCGCGGCGAACCGGATCGCCGATCAGGCTCACCATCGCGCTCTCCAGCTCGGTCGCCGAGCGGACCTGGATGGCGGCGCCGTTGGAGAGAAACGCCTCGGCAATCTCGCCGAAGTTCTGCATGTACGGGCCGAAGACGATCGGCTTGCCGTAGAGCGCGGGCTCGAGGATGTTGTGGCCGCCGGCGGGCACGAGGCTGCCGCCGACGAAGACGACGGTCGCCACCTGGTACAGCTGCGCGAGCTCGCCGATCGTGTCGAGCACGACGGCGTCGGCGCGCGGCTCGCGGTCGATCGGCAGCTCTCTGCGCATGACCGTCGAGAGGCCTTCGTGCCGGCAGAGCCGTTCAACCTCCTCGAAGCGCTCCGGGTGACGCGCGGCGATGATGAGCAGCGCGTTGTTGCCGGCCGTCCGCACGCGGTTGAACGCGCGAATCACCGGCTCCTCTTCGCCCTTCAGCGTGCTGCCCGCGATGATCACCGGGCGGTTCGCCGGGATGCGGAAGAAGCGCAGCACGCGCTCGCGTCCGCGGCCCGGCGTCGGCGACGATTCGAGCGAGTCGAACTTCAGGCTGCCGGTGATGGTGATGCGCGCCGGGTCGGCGCCGAGCTCGACGAGCCGCCGTGACGTCTCTTCTCCCTGGACGCAGAACCGGTCCACGTCGCCGAGCACACGCCTGATGAACGGCCGGGCCAGGCGGTAGCGCGGAAACGATCGGTACGAGATGCGGCCGTTCACCATCACCGTCCTGATGCGCCGGCGGCGGCACTCGCGGAGCAGGTTCGGCCAGATCTCCGTTTCCATCATCACGAACAGCCGCGGCTTGACCACGTTCAGCGTCCGCCGCGCGGTGAACGCCCAGTCGAACGGAAAGTAAAAGACCGCGTCGGCATCCGAGACGCTCCGCCGCGCCAGCTGCTGACCCGTCAGCGTCGTCGTCGAGAGAAACAGCCGCAGCTTCGGATAGCGCGCGCGAAGCTCGGTGATGAGCGGTCGGGCGCTGAGCACCTCGCCGACCGATACCGCGTGCACCCAGATCGACTCGTCGCCGTCGAGATTGAACGCGACCGGCAGGTAACCAAGCCGCTGGCCGATGCTTCCGACGTACTTGTTGTAGCGCAGCGCCTGGTACAGAAAGTACGGCGCGGCCAGCACGAAGACGACACACGTGAGGACGCTGTAAAGGAGATACACGATAACGCTAAGTTGCGGGAAACGAAGCTCTTAAGGTGATCGCAGTATACCTCATTACAATCGGTTGTTTGGGCGTGCCGCCACGGCGGCACACAAGGAGATCGTCGATGGCAGTGCGAGTGGGCATCAACGGCTTCGGCCGGATCGGACGCAACATCATGCGCGCCGCGATGGGCAGCAAGGACATCGATTTCGTCGCGGTCAACGATCTCACCAACGCAGCCACGCTCGCTCACCTGCTCAAGTACGACTCGGTGCTCGGCAACCTCGAGGCGGATGTCCGCACGTCCACGGATGGCATCACCGTCGCGGGTGATGAGTTCAAGGTGCTGTCGGTGAAGGATCCGGCGCAGTTGCCCTGGAAGGATCTCGGCGTCGACATCGTCCTGGAGTCAACCGGCATCTTCACGGATCGGGACGGCGCGGCGAAGCACCTGACAGCTGGTGCGAAGAAAGTCATCATCACCGCTCCCGCGAAGAAGCCCGACATTACCATCGTGCTCGGCGTCAACGACGACAAGTACGATCCGGCGAAGCACCAGATCATCTCGAACGCGTCCTGCACGACGAACTGCCTGGCGCCGCTCGCCAAGGTGATCCACGAGCGGTTCACGATCAAGAAGGCGTGGATGACGACGGTCCATTCCTACACGAACGACCAGAACCTGCTGGACCTGCCGCACAAGGACCTGCGGCGCGCGCGCGCGGCGGCGGTGTCGATCATCCCGACGACCACGGGCGCGGCGATCGCCGTCGGCGAGGTGATGCCCGAGCTCAAGGGCAAGTTCGACGGCATCGCGATGCGCGTGCCGACGCCGAACGTCTCGATCGTCGATCTCAACGCCCTCGTCGAGAAGAAGACCACCGGCGAGGAGGTCAACGCGGCGCTGAAGGAGGCCGCGAACGGCAGGCTGAAAGGGATCCTCGCGGTCAGCGACGATCCGCTGGTGTCGATCGACTTCCGCGGCAACTCGAACTCGTCGATCGTGGACAGCGCCTACACGAGCGTGATGGACGGTGACTTCGTGAAGGTCCTCTCGTGGTACGACAACGAGTGGGGCTACTCGAGCCGCTGCGTGGATCTGGTGAGGAAGCTCGTCAAGGCCGGCTTGTAAGCGCGGCTTCACGCCCGCATCGACTGTGGCCAAGAAGACCATCCGCGACCTGAGCCTGAAGGGGCGGCGCGTGTTCATCCGTGTCGACTTCAACGTCCCGCTCAAGGGCGGCGCGATCGGCGACGACACGCGCATCACGGCGTCGCTGCCGACGATCAGGTACGCGCTCGACGCGGGCGCGTCCGTGGTCGTTCTCGCCTCTCACCTCGGGCGCCCGAAGGGCAAGCCGAACGCGGAGATGAGCCTGCGTCCCGTGGCCACGCGCACCGGCGAGCTGCTGGGCAGGGACGTCGCGTTCGCCGGGGATTGCATCGGCGCGGCGGCGGCGGACGCGGTCAAGGCGGCGCAGCGTGGCGGCGCCGGGAGCAACGCCGGGAGCAACATCGTGCTGCTCGAGAACCTGCGCTTCCATCCAGAGGAAGAGAAGAACGACGAGACGTTCGCGCGCGAGCTGGCGAAGCTCGGCGACGTGTACATCGACGACGCCTTCGGCGCCGCGCATCGCGCGCACGCGTCGGTGGAGGCGATCGTGCGCTTCCTTCCGGAGGCCGGCGCCGGCCTGCTCATGGAGGACGAGCTTCGCTATCTCGGCGAGGCCGTCGGCAATCCCGCGCGCCCGTACGTCGCGGTGCTCGGCGGCGCGAAGGTGTCGGACAAGATCGAGGTCATCGAGAACCTGATCCCGCGCGTGGACCGCCTGCTGATCGGCGGCGCGATGGCGTACACGTTCCTCAAGGCGCAGGGCAAGCCGGTCGGCAGGTCGCTCGTCGAGGACGACAAGCAGGACGCCGCGCGCGACATCCTCGAGCGCGCGAAAGCGCGCGGGCTCACGCTGCTCCTCCCGGTCGATCACGTCGTCGCGCCGAAGGTCGAGGCGGGCGCGCCGGCCGAGACGCTGAGCGTGGACGACCCGAAGATCGGCGACCGGCTGGGGCTCGACATCGGGCCGCGCACGGCCAGGGCGTACGCGGAGGCGCTGCACGACGCGCGGACGGTCGTCTGGAACGGGCCGATGGGCGTATTCGAGATCGACGCGTTCGCGCAGGGCACCATCGCGGTCGCGCAGGCCGTCGCGGGCGCGAAAGGCACGACGATTGTCGGCGGCGGCGATTCGATTGCGGCGGTGAAGAAGGCGGGCGTCGCCGACCGCATCACGCACATTTCCACGGGCGGCGGCGCGTCGCTCGAATTCCTGGGCGGCCGCACGCTGCCGGGCGTCGCGGTGTTACCGGACAGGTAGGGCGAAATTCCATGCGAACTCCCTTCATCGCCGGCAACTGGAAGATGCACAAGACCGTCGCAGACACGGTCAAGTTCGTGAAGGAGCTCCGCGGCCTCGTCAAGGACATCACCGACGTGGACATCGTCGTGGCGCCGCCGTTCACGGCGCTCCATCCGGCCGCCGAGGCGGCGCGCAGCAGCAACGTCTGCATCGCCGCGCAGAACCTGTACTGGGAGCGCGAGGGCGCCTTCACGGGCGAGGTGAGCGCCGCGATGATCGCGGAGTCGGGCGCCGAGTACGTGATCGTCGGCCACTCCGAGCGGCGCACCTTGTTCGGCGAGACCGACGCGTCGGTGAATCGCAAGATTGCCGCGGCGTTTGCCGGCGGGCTGACGCCGATCGTCTGCATCGGCGAGACGCTCGACCAGCGCGAACGGAACGAGACGTTCGACGTGCTCGATCGGCAGATTCGCGAGGGGTTCGACGGCGTGACTGCCGATCAGCTCGTCGAGCTGGTGATCGCGTACGAACCCGTCTGGGCGATTGGCACGGGACGCAACGCCACGCCCGCGCAGGCGGCCGAGGCGCACGGGCATATCCGGAAGCGGCTGCAGCAATGGTTTGGCGCGCAGCCGTCCGAGCAGTGCCGCATCGTCTATGGCGGCAGCGTCAAGCCCGACAACATCCGCGACCTGGCGAGTCAGCCCAACGTCGACGGCGCGCTCGTCGGGGGCGCGAGCCTCGACGTGAAGGCGTTCTTCGACATCGTCTCGCGAAGCCGCAACGCGGCGGTGTGAACGGGGGAACCCGTTCCGGCCCGTGCTGGCCGGAACGGTGTCTTGCGACTCAGCGCGTCTGGAATCGGACCGTGTGCGGCGTCGGGTCGCCGCTCACGCGGAAGGTCACCTCCCAGATGCCCTGCGTCAGGCCCTTCGTGCTCAGGTTGAAGATGTAGCCCGCCGCGCCATCGAGCGACGTGAACCGGAAGTTTCCGTCCGGGTTCGCGTTGCCGCTGTCCTCCACCGACTGCGACGCGTTCGACGACAGGCGCGACAGCGACGTGGCTGTCACCGTGACGTCGGGCGAGGACGCGTTGCCGCCGGTGGCCGAACAGAGGCGCAGCTTGATCGGCAGCGTGCTTCCGAGGCGCACCGCCTTCGTCACGTCGTATGCCGTGCAGACGTTGTAGGTAATGGTCAGCACGCCCGGGCGGAACGTGATGATGTAGTTGCCGGACGTGACGCCGCCCGGCGTCACCTCGTAGGCGCCGACCGCGGACTCCGCCGTTGCCGTCGTGGCAAACGTCAGCACGCCGGCGAGCGCCGACGGCGCGTCGCCGGCCACGAACCCGTCGTAGCTCGCGGTGAACGCGGGCACGGGTGCGCCATACAGCTTGGTCGCGCTGTTGGCCGTCACGGTCAGCGGCGCCCTGGCGATCGTCAGCCGTCCATCCACGAACGTGATGTCGTAGTTCCCGAGCCGAGCGCCGGCGTCATGAAGCGCCGCGGTGATCGCGTACCGGCCGGCAGTAGACGACCGTCCCGCGGGCGTCGAGTAGGTCGCCGTCACGGGATCCCCGTTCAGGAGGCCGGTGAGCGTGCCGGTCAATTCCGGATTCTCGTC
>DASQAX010000501.1:0-6989 GCA_035635535.1 Vicinamibacterales bacterium
GCAGATTGCCCAACCCCTTGGTCGTGCCGGCGAGCACACTCGGACTGACAAGACTGATAACAGGCAGATTCTCCGCGACCAGCTGCTGGACGCGATCGTACACACGCTTGCGGGCCTGCACGTCGCGCTCGGTCAGCTGCCGCCGCATCAACGTGTCGATCTCGGCTTCCCATGGTGTCGCCGGGGAGGCCTGCTCCGGGTTCCACAGGTGGGTCCCCCCGCTCGACAGCCAGACGTTCATCTCGGTCGAGGGATCGCCATCGCTGGCGCCGAGCGCGAGGACGCACGCGTCGTAGTCGTGCGTCGTGAGGAGACGCTGGAGGAGCGTGCGCAGCTCGAGCGTCACGACGCCCACCCGGATGCCGACCTGCTTCAGGTCGTCCTGGACGATCGTCGCAATCTGTATCCGCTCGGTGTTGCCAGTGTTGGTGACGATCGTGAAGTCGACGGCCTGCCCGTCCTTGTCGACCAGCGCGCCGGCGGCGTTCCACGAGAAGCCTGCGCTCCGGAGCCGCTCGCGCGCGCGATCCGGCGACCGCGACGGCCTCGGCAGCGACCGGTTGACCCACAGCTTGTTGCCCGGCGGCACGTGTCCCCACAGCGGCGTCGCGCGTCCGCGATAGACGAGGCGGACGATCGCGTCGCGATCGATCGCCAGCGACACGGCCTGCCTGAACGCCAGCTGCCGGAACCACCCGCGCCGGCGCGCCACCTGCGGCGCGTCGTTGCTCGCGACGGTGTTCTGGTTGAAGAACAGGAACGTGTAATCGAGCCCGGGGCCGGCGTCGAGCAGATCGTAGTTGCGCCTGCCCCGGTCGCGCATCAGGACCTCGAAGTTGGCCGCGCTGAGGCGCGTGGTCACGTCGGCGTCACCCGCCTGGAACCGCAGCGCCTGCGCGTCTTCGCTCGGCACGAAGACGAACACGAGCCGGTCGAGATAGGGCAGGTGGGTGCCCGCGCGATCCGTCTTCCAGTAGAACGGGTTCCGCTCGAGCGTGAGCCGCTGGCCCGGCACGTATTCCCTCAGCCGAAACGGGCCCAGCCCCGCGAACGCGTCCGCCGCCGTGCCGACCGCCCACATCCGCGCGAGGCGGCCTTCGGTGTACGGCGTCTCGAGCAGGTGGCGCGGCAGCATCGCCACGCTGTCGAACAGCCGCTCGCCGATCGCGTACGGCTCGGCCAGGTCCACTTGAACGGTGTACTGGTCGATCTTGCGGACGGTGATCGGCTTGTCGCCGACGATCAGGAGGTCGCGTTGCGGCGAGCCGACCTTTTCGTCGAGGTACACCGTGAACGAGAACACCACGTCGTCGGCGTCGAACGGCTGCCCGTCGGAAAAGCGCACGCCGTGGCGCAGCGAGAGCGTGAACCGCCGCCCGTCCGGCGACACCGTCCACGACCGCGCGAGCGCGGGCTGCGGCTGCTGCGTCTCGCGATCGACGTGAATCAGATCGGCCGTCGTCCGCGCGAGAATCTCCTTCGACGGCGCGTCGACGGCGACGACGGGATTGAGCGTGCGAGGCTCGGCGCGCTCGATCACCACCAGCTGGCCGCCGGGACGGCCGACATCCGCGCGGGAGACCAGCCACTCGGTGGCCGCTGCCTGCTGCGACGCGACGTCCGTGCCGGCCGCAAAGACGACGCTCAGCGCGAGAGTCAGTGCGGCGAGTCGTCTCGTCATCAATCCTCGAAGCGAACGGCACCGCGCGGCCATGCTCATCCGGGCAGGGCGGCGACCCGCTCGTGCAACGCATCTGCGAGGAGGTAATACAGCAGGAAGACCGCGAGCAGAGCCCCTCCTGGCAGAAACATCCACCAGTACGACGACAATACATCGTACCGTTGAAGGACCGCCAACATATTTCCCCAACTCGGTACTGGTTCCCCCACGCCGAGGCCGAAGAACGACAGCGTCGCTTCAGCCAGGATGTACTGCGGAGCCAGCAGGGCGGCCTGCGTGAGCGCGATGCCGGACGCCTGCGGCAGCACGTGGCGCCGCAGCACGTGGAGGTCCGACGCGCCGAGCGCGCGCGCCGCCACGACGTAGTCGCGCGTCCTGCCGCTGAGCACCATCCCGCGGATCAATCGCGCCGGCCGGGCCCATCCGACCACCGCGACGATCGTCAGGATCATGAGGAACGCCTCCTGGGGCTCGATGCGGAGCGGCAGCGCCATCCGCACCGCGAAGAGGAGATAGAACCACGGCACCGCGAGGAACAGTTCGGCGGCGCGCATGACGACCGTGTCCACCCACCCGCCGAAGAAGCCGGCGAGCCCGCCCAGGACGAGGCCGAGCGCGACCGATAGCGCCGCGCCGAGCGGACCCGCAAACAACGAGATCAGCGCGCCGTACAGCAATCGCGACAGCTGATCACGACCGAAGCCGTCACTGCCGAGCAGCAAGAGCATTGCCGGCTCGTCAACGCCGAAAAGGTGACGGTCGCTCTGGAAGAATCGGCCGACTCGATACGGCGCGCCTCTTACGAAAAACCGGAGCGGATACGAACGTCCGTCCTCATAGACGAACGGGCGCAGATGGATGGTTCCCGACATGTCCACCCAGTGGAGTCCGGTCGGCGGCACGAAGGCGAGATCGCGCGACTGCGTGGACGGATCGTATGGAGCAAGAAACCCGGCGAAGATCGCTGCAAGGTAGACGACGCCGAGCGCGACAAGGGCGACCTGGTAGTTCCGACCCGCGGGCTGCGGCCGGGACGTCATGCCCGCTCAGGGCGAACGCGCGGATCGGCGAGGTACAGCAGCCCATCGGCGAGCAGGTTGCCCGCGACGAGCAGGACGGTCGAGCAGCTCACCGCGGCGACGACGACGTGCAGATCGCGGGCGGCCACGGCGTCGAGCAGCAGGGGACCGAGGCCGGGCCAGCTCATGATCGTCTCGATCACGAGCGAGGCGCTCAGCAGCCCCGCGACCGAGAGCCCGAACAGCGAGATGAGCGGATTGGCAGCCGTGCGGAGGGCATGCCGCACGAGCAGCCGCGGCTCCGGGACGCCGCTGGCCCGCGCCGCCTGGATGAAGCGCGCGCGCACGACCTCGCCGACGCTGGCGCGGACGTGCCGCACGAGGATGGGCAGGCCTGCGAGCGTCAGCGCGGTGACCGGCAGGACCAGGTGCACCAGGACATCCCGCACCTTCTGCCAGCGCCCGAGCTCGTCGAAGTCGAGCGACGTCATGCCGCCGGTCGGAAAGTAGCCGGTTCGCACCGCGAACAGGAGGAGGCCGAGGCCGAGGAGCAGTTCCGGGATGCCGAGCAGCGTGGTCGTGGCGCCAGCGGACAGACGGTCGAGCCAGGCGCCCCTCCGCGCCGCGGACCACGTGCCGAGCGGGAGCGCGATCAGCCAGGAAAGGAGGGTGGCGGGGACGGTCAGGAGCAGCGTGTTCCGGACGCGGGGCCAGAGGAGCGGCCCCACGGGCCCGTTGTAGGCGATCGAAAAGCCGAACTCTCCCCGGGCGATCGACTGCAGCCACCGGAGGTACTGCGCCGGGACGGCATCGTTGACGCCGTACCGAACCCTCATGGCTTCAACGGTTTCGGGGGAGATCCGCGGGTCCAGGCGCAGCTCGTCGCCGAAGCGGCCCGGTGCCGCCGCCGCGAGCACGAACGTCAGGAACGAGACGCCGAACAGCACCAGGACCGCGTGTCCGAGCCTGCGCCAGACGTATCGCACGGCCGGGGATGTTATCTCAGCAATCGTGTCGTCCAAACGCCGACGAATTTTTTGGCAACCCCTATATTTTTCGGGGTGCCACCGTGCCCTATAGACCGCAAGGGACACTTCCCTGTCGAGGCGGGGCCAGGCACATGAACATCACGAATCGGCGTCACCAGGAATTCACCGTGCTGACGGGGAACCGCCGGCGCGCGACCGACCGTCTTGCGCGGACGTATCCGGGGGTCGGCACCCCGAACGGGGTCAGCCCCGTTCGAGTCGTGTCGAAGGCCATGGAACCGCTTGGCGGGGAATTCATCACGCGGCGGACCCTTGCCCACGCGGCCAAGGAGATTCTCCTGGTGGATCCGAACATCCACTCGAGCGGCGAGACGCTGGGCGTGCTGCGCATGCTCGCCGACGTCGAGGTGTGCCGCGACTTCGGCGCCGCGCGCGACCGGCTGCTCAACCAGCCGCCCGACATCCTGGTCACCAACGTCCGGCTGCAGGAATACAACGGCCTGCACCTCGTCCACCTCTCCACTCCTCACACGCGATGCATCGTCTACTCGGCGCACGACGACCTCGTCCTCGCTCGCGAGGTGCAGGCGGCGGGCGCGTTCTACGAGCGATCGATGCGACTGTCGCGCTCCCTGGCGGGCTACGTGCACGGCAACCTGCCGACGCACGATCGCCGCGAGGTGGCGACCATCGATCGGCGTCACTTCCCGCGCGGCGGCCGCCGTTCTGTCGACGCCTAGCGAGGCTCCGCCCTCACACGCGGCGCGGCCACGCGCCGTCAGGCGTTGAGATCCGTCCCGGGTTTGCCGAGATCGATCCGTACGACGTTGAGCCGGTAGTACAGCTCCGCGCGAAATTCGCCGTTCTCAATCAGCGGCAGCATGGGGCGCGACGTCGTGGACACGATCTGCACGTCGCCGCGGTGCACGCCCTGCTCCATCCACGTCAACAGCTGTAACTGCTGATCCGCGTCGAGGCCGCCAATCTCCGGCAGGATCAACGTGCCGCGTGCCGGCAGCGGCGTGTCGGTGTCCGCGTTCAAATCCCGGATCGGCTCTTCGAGGTACGGCCGCAGTGACGCAAGCAACGCGTCCACCGCGGACGGCGCTCCAGCGAGCAGGACATTGCGGCGGCCGTACGAAATGGCATCCCACTCCGCGCCGAGATGAGGCGGGACGGAGTCCGGGAGGGCGTGTTCGGCACTTTCCGGGGAACGGCGGGCTTGGAGAGCGCGCGTGGCGGCGCCCGCTCCCCTACGAGGATCCACGAAGGCGATACCGTATCCATGGCAGAGGTGGCTGTCAAGAAAAAGATGTGTGACGTCGGCCACGCACCCTCACGCGACGCTCGATCGTTGTGCAGCGGGTACCACCAGGCTGACGACATCGGCGGCAAGACGCGCCGCGCCCGCGCGAACCGACTCGCGCAGCTCCACGCCGTTGCGGAACTCGAGCGCGAGCACGCCGATGCATCCGACCGGCGCCATCACCGGCAGCGCGAGGGCTCCCGTCGCCCCGCCTCCGCCGGTGACGACGCACATCTCGGCGCGGCGAAAGGCCGCCGCGACCGCGTTCTCCGCATCGCGCGGCACGTCGGGCAGCGCCGACAGCACGGCCTGCGGATAGCCGTCGCCGAGCGACGGCCGCAGGACGGCGGATCGAGCGTCCCACGACCAGAGCACGACGCCCACGGCTCCGAGCGTTCGCGCGGCATCTCCAAGCTCCGGTCTCGGCTCTCGTCGCGGAAAGGGGGCCGGGGGGA
Source organism: Vicinamibacterales bacterium (assembly GCA_035635535.1). GTDB lineage: Bacteria > Acidobacteriota > Vicinamibacteria > Vicinamibacterales > UBA2999 > Gp6-AA40. Next base: position 5,451 of record DASQAX010000501.1, read on the forward strand.
GGGGGGGAGACGGTCGCGGCGCCGCCGCGTGAGGCGGGCCGTCGGCGGCGCTGTCACGCCTGGCGACGCCGCGCAGCCACGACACCAGGTTCAGCGCGCGCGAACCGGAGCTCTCGGAGCCGGCACGGTCGAGCGCCGACGCGATCGCCTCGACACTGACCTCTTCCTCGGGATAGAGGGCGCACATCTCGCGGACGACGGCGTCGGCGTCGGCGCCGATCGCCTGCGCATAGTTGCGAACCCACGACCGCCTGAAGATGCCGGTGGGCCAGTACTTGAGGTCGTCGCGCTCGAGCGCTTCGAGCAGCGATCGCTTGACTTTCATATGTTCCGCGATGGCGGCGAGCTCGACGCCGCGACGTTCGCGCTGCTGGCGCAGGCGTGTGCCGAAGCTTGTTTCCATAGATCACTCCACGTGGCCACGGGCGTGGCCGAGTAATGCGTTGACATCTCGGGAGGAGATCCAACCGTTGATGGCCCGTGAGGATGTCCGCCGCGCAGCCTCGAGTCGTCGAGGCCGCCCCGCGCGGCGAGGGCCATATAGGTACATCGAGAGTAACAAGAGAGGCGGTGCGGTTCAAGTACTCTTCTGCGGCTCGAGCAGCTGCAGCAGCCAGGCGCGCGCCGCGCGGTATAATCCGCGCCTCGTTCCCGCAGGAAAAGGAGTGGGACGTGAACACACGCGCGCTGTTGTCGGTGGGTGTCGCTGCGCTGGCGGCCTGTTCGGTCTGGGCGCAGGAAGCCGGATATCCAATCGAGATCGTCAAGCCCGGGACGGGCTCGCCCGCGTACCCTCCGGGGTACCAGACGCCGTGGGACCGGGTTCAAATCATGGTGACGTCGAAGATGTCACCGAACCTCTTCGTGCTGCACGGGTCGGAAGGGCTCGACCCGGCGCACCCCGATGCGTCGGGTGGCCGCGTGATGGTGCTGTTCGGACCCGACGGCGTGCTGATGGTGGACACCGAGAACCGGCAGGTCGCGGAAAAAACGCTGCAGGCGATCCGGGCCTTCACCAGCGCGCCGATCAAGGCCGTCGTCAACACGCACATTCATGGCGATCACACCGGCGCGAACGCGTTCTTCGGGAAGCAGGGCGCGTTGATCTTCGCGCAGGACAACCTGCGGATCGAGATGGTGCGTCCGCCGCAGAGGGCCGGCGGTCCGCCGTCGGCCGCGCCCGACATGGCCGGCGTGCCCGTGGTGACCTACAACTACGACGCGGCCGCGCCCGGTGAGCCCGCGGTCACGCTCAACATGAACGGCGAGATCGTGGACTTCATCCCGATGATGCCGTCGCACACCGCCGGCGACACGATCGTCCGCTTCCGCAAGGCGAACGTGATCTATATCGAGGACTTCTACCGCAACTTCGGCTACCCGTTTGCCGATCAGGCCAACGGCGGCTCGATTCGCGGCATGCTCGAGGCGGTCGACCTGATCGAGAAGCTGGCCGACGCGAAGACGACGCTCGTGCCGGGCCACGGGACGCTGGTGAAGAAGCAGGATCTGCTTCCGTATCGCGCGATGCTCGTCGAC
>DASQAX010000502.1:0-4207 GCA_035635535.1 Vicinamibacterales bacterium
TGTCACACCTTTGCCCGGCGGCCCGCCGACGATCTCGACCCGCTGACCGGCGAATTTCTTGAGGTTCTTGCCGGTCAGTTGGTAACGCCCCCCGCTGTCGTCGTCGAGAAAATTGAACTGGCCGGGCCTCACGGTATCAGCCGAGATACACCCGTTCAGGCGCATCTCTTTCGAGGCCTCCTTGGCCGGCTGCGTCTTCGCGGACTGGGCGAAACCAGCTGTCGCCGGCTGGAATACGAGCAGGCCCGCCAGCAGGCCGCCCGTCAGGTAACCGGTCATATGTCCCTCCCCCTCGCTTCGCGAAGATCGTAAACTCACGGAAGAGAAGATCCCAGGAAATGCTTCGCCCACGGGTGCCCATCGTCATCCTGCTCGTCATCGCCGCGGCGTCCGCTGCCTGGGCTCAGCGGTTCCGCGTCATGGAAGGGCCCGGCATGCCGCTGCACATGCCGCCGCCGCACTTCAGCGATGGCGCCTTCACCATATGCAAGATGATGTACACCAGCAACCGCCGCGAAGCCAACGGTTTCGGCTGGTCCACGGATTATCCCTTCGCCGGGCTGAACCTCATGATGCGCTCGTCGGAGCTGACGAAAACGCGCATCAGCAAGGATTCGCGCGGCGACGCCCGCTACTGGACCGTTCACCTGACGGATGAGGCGCTGTTCGAATGCCCGTTCCTCGTCGGGTCCGACGTCGGCACGATCGGGCTGTCGCCGCTGGAAGTCACGCGGCTCCGCGAGTATCTCCTCAAGGGCGGCTTCCTCTGGGTGGACGATTTCTGGGGCACGCGCGCGTGGGAGCAATGGTCCGACGCGATGCGGCAGGTCCTGCCCGAGTTCCCGATCTTCGACATCCCCAACGACCACCCGCTTCGCGCGACGCTGTTCGAGGTGTCGCGCGTGCCGCAGGTGCCGGGCATCAACTTCTGGCGCGCGAGCGGCGGCGGCACGTCGGAGCGCGGCACCGACAGCCCGAGCGTCGACTTCCGCGGCATCGCCGACAGCCACGGACGGGTGATGGTGGTGATGACGCACAACAGCGACATCGGCGACTCGATGGAGCGCGAGTCCGAGGATCCGGAATTCTTCGCCGCGTTCTCGCCCCAGGGGTATCAAGTCACGATCAACATGGTCCTGTACGCGCTCACGCACTAACCATGAAAGGCGTCGCGCTCGTGGTCCTGTTGCTCGCCCCCGCCGGAGCGTTCGCGCAGAGTAGTGGAGGCCGGGTCCTTCCGGACCAGGCAGGCGACCAACAACTGAAGACGCGCGTCGAGCAGCGGCTGTCCGAGCGCCGCGTCCGCGGCATCAAGGTCGCCGCGCAGGGCGGCAGCGTGACGCTCTCGGGCGGCATCGCGAGCGCGGGCGCCAAGCAGGACCTGATTGCCGACGTCCTGAAGGTCGACGGCGTGAAGGAGATCGTCAGCGAGCTCACCGTCGGCAAGCCGGAAAGCGACCAGAAGCTGGCCGAGCGGATCGCCGACCAGATGCGGCGATCCTCGTACTTCACCGTCTTCGACGACGTGGAGATTGGCGTGGACAACGGGGTGGTGACGCTGACCGGCTACGTGACGCAGCCGATCAAGTCGGACGATCTCGCGCGGCGGGCGTCGCACGTGGACGGCGTGCAGGAGTTCGTCAACAAGCTGGAGGTGCTGCCGGCCTCGCTTGGCGACGATCGTCTTCGCGTCGTCATTGCGAACACGCTTTACCGCGACCCGACCTTCTCCAACTACGCGTCGCAGACCATCCCGCCGATCCACATCGTCGTCCGCAACTCCAGCGTCCTCCTGACGGGCGTCGTCAACTCCGAGGTCGAGCGGCGGCAGGCCGAGAACATCGTTCGCGGCATTTCCGGCATCATCGGCGTGCAGAACGCTCTGCGCGTTGAGCGCTGACCTCTACGACGTAGCGGTCCTCGGAGGCGGCAACGCCGCGCTCTGCGCGGCGCTCGCGGCCGCCGGGCGCGGCGCCCGCGTGATCGTCGTCGAGCGCGCGCCGCGCGACTTCCGCGGCGGCAACAGCCGGCACACGCGCAACCTGCGGTGCATGCACGCGGCGCCGACCGACGTGCTCACCGACGCCTACACGGAAGACGAGTTCATGGCGGACGTGCTGCGCGTCACAGGCGGCGTCACCAACGAAGCGCTCGCGCGCCTGATGATCCGCGGGTCGGCCGACGCGACGCGCCGCATGGGCCGCTTCGGCGCCCGGTTTCAGCCGCCGCTGCGCGGCACGCTGCACCTCGGGCGGACCAACGCGTTCTTCCTCGGCGGCGGCAAGGCGCTGATGAACAGCGCGTACGCGGCGGCCGGACGCCTCGGCGTCCGGGTCGCCTACGACGCCGAGGTCATCGGCCTGTCGATTCGCGACGGACGCTTCGAGTCGGCAACCGTGCGGATGCCGGCCGGCGACGTCGAGGTCCGCGCGCGGGCGGTCGTGCTGGCCGCCGGAGGGTTCGAGGCGAACCTCGAATGGCTGGCGGAGATCTGGGGAGAGGCGGCGAAGAACTTCATCATCCGCGGCACGCCGTACAACACCGGGACCGTGCTGCGGCTGATGCTCGACGCGGGCGCCGAGCCCGTGGGCGACCCGGCGCAGTGCCATGCGGTGGCCATCGACGCGCGCGCGCCGAAGTTCGACGGCGGCATCGTGACGCGCCTCGACTCGGTGCCGCTCGGCATCGTCGTCAACAGGTTTGGCGACCGCTTCTACGACGAGGGCGAGGACTACTGGCCGAAGCGCTACGCGATCTGGGGACGGCTCGTCGCGCAGCAGCCCGATCAAATCGCGTATTCGATCGTCGATTCGAAGGCGCTGGGCCGCTTCATGCCGTCGGTCTTTCCACCGATGGTCGCCGGCTCGGTCCGCGAGCTGGCCGCCGCCATCAACGTGCCGGCGGGGACGCTGGCGTCCACGATCGAACGCTTCAACGCCGCCGTGCGGCCGGGCACGTTCGACCACCAGGCGCTGGACGACTGCCGCACCGAGGGGCTGGTTCCCAACAAGACCCACTGGGCGCAGCGGCTCGATGCGCCGCCGTTTCACGCGTATCCGCTGCGGCCGGGCATCACGTTCACCTATCTCGGCGTGAAGGTGGACGAGCGCGCGCGCGTGGTGATGAAGGGCGGCGTGGCGGAGAACATCTTCGCGGCCGGCGAGATCATGGCGGGCAACATCCTCGGGCGCGGCTACGTCGCCGGCGTCGGCATGACGATCGGCACGGTGTTCGGCGAGATTGCGGGGCGGGAATCATTCCGTGAGTGACGCGCGGACGGATGCGATGCGGAAGGCCGAGCACGAAATGGTCGTGTGCAACGCCTGCCGCTACTGCGAGGCGTACTGTCCGGTGTTCCAGGCGATGGAACAGCGCGTGACGTTCTCGCCGGGCGATCTCACCTACCTCGCCAACCTCTGTCACAACTGCGGCGAGTGCCTGTACGCGTGCCAGTACGCGCCGCCGCACGAGTTCGGCATCGACGTGCCGCGCACGCTGTCGAAGCTGCGCGTCGAGTCGTACGAGTCGTTCGCGTGGCCGTCGTTCGCGGCCGTCGCATATCGGCGGCCATGGGCAATCACGTTGGCCGCCGTCGCGATCGGCGGGCTCGTACTCTCCGGGTTCGTAGGGCGGGCCTTTACGGCCCGCCAGGTCGCCACGGCCGATTTTTACGCCGTCATGTCGCACGGAACGATGGTCACGATTTTTGGAGTGGCGGGCCTCTTCGCGATCCTGGCGCTCGGAATCGGTCATCGAAGGTTCACCAGGGCGACTCGCGAAGCCGCGATGCCGGGCCGTGAAGGCCCGGCCTACGAACGTGGAGTGGCGGATGCATTGACCTTGAAGCACCTTCACGCGACGGGCGAAGACTGTGTCGATGCCGAAGAGACGCGGCGGCCGTGGCGACGATGGATGCACCACTGCACCTTCTACGGCTTCGCGCTCTGCTTCGCCTCGACGACGGTCGCGGCGATCTATCACCTGCTGTTTGGCTGGATTGCGCCGTATGCCTACACGAGCGTCCCGGTCGTGCTGGGCACGCTCGGGGGCGTGGGCCTGCTGATCGGACCGGCCGGCTTATTCCTGGTAGATCGCGGCCGCGACGCGCACCTCAGTCACGCGTCGGAACGATCGCTCGGGGGACCATTCCTCGCATTGCTGTTCCTGACGAGCCTGACGGGACTGCTGTTGATGATCCTGCGCGAGC
>DASQAX010000503.1:0-8880 GCA_035635535.1 Vicinamibacterales bacterium
GCCGCCGATCGGCCGATCCCGGAACGCCGGGTACTCGGCGGCAGCCGCCTCCGGCGCGTTGAGGAAGATTTGAAGGTTGCCCGACTTCATCAGCGCGAAGACGAACGGCGCCTGCTCCGGAACGGTGGTGTTGACCTCGAACCCGAGCGTGTCGCAATAGAACGCGACGCTGCGCTCGACGTTGGACACTACGAGGTTGGGCGTGAGTGACTTGAGGACGTGAGGCATCGCACACCTTCCATGTGTGCTCGCTGATGCCTACGTCCACGGGCCCGGCGAGAGCGGGCGCGCAGGTAGGGGCCCTGTTGTCGACCGGCGGACCCCGCTAGGTACGAGACGGAAGATATCACGACACGGGCGCGTCCGAGCCTCGTTCGCTGATCCAGGCGACGTACCGATCAGCTGATTCGTTCACCCGCGCGTGCGCGTCGCACGTGACGTCGCGATCCCAGAAGGCGCCGTAGATGCGATCGAAGCGCAACCCGTCGACGATGCGCGCGATGCGCGTGACCTCGGCGGGCGGCAGCGGAATCATGTTGGGAAAGCTGCGCATGAAGCTGACGCAGCGGTTGTCGGGCACGACCTGGATGGTGTCGCCGGTCAGGAGGACGCCGCGGCCGTCGGCGCCACGTTCCCAGTGGAGGATGGTGCTGCCCTCGAAGTGCCCGCCGCAGTGCACGAGCCGCACGCCCGGAACGACGTCTCGCGCGTCGCCCTCCCAGAACGTGACGCCCTCCTCCTGCCGCACGGCCCATTGCCGATCGCCGACATGCAGCAGCACCGGCGCGCCGAACGCGCGGCTCCACTCCACCATCGTCGTGTAGTAGTGCGGGTGCGAGATCGCGATCGCGCGCAGCCCGCCCAGCCCCTTGACGATCTCCACCGTCGCCTCGTCTATCAGGCTGACGCAGTCCCAGAGCACGTTGCCGGCCGGCGTTCGCACGAGCAGCGCACGCTGGCCGATGGCGAACTCGGGCGTGGTGCTGAAGCCGATGAGCCCCGGCTCGAGCTGCTGGAACGCGTTGCGATGGTCGCGGCGAAGCTCCTCGAGCGTCGTCCATCGCTGGCCCGCGCGAGGAACGAACTGGCGGTAGTCCGCGCAGATCGGGCATTCGCGCGGAGGCTGCGCGGAAGACGGGAACTGGATTCCGCACGCCGTACAGATGCGGGCAGCTTCCACGTGTGATCGAAGACGAGAGTCTACGCTACTTGAGCGCGGCGTCGAAAGTGGCGCGGCACATGTCCGCGACATCCTGCGTGACCGCGGCCTTGAGATCGCCTTTGCGCACGTCCCAGACGAGCGGCTTTGCCTTGGAAGGAAGCCCCTCGATGCGCGCCTTGCCGTCGCCATTCGTGCCGATCTCGAGGTCGGATCGCTTCACGCTCATGAAGCCATAGCGCACGCGGACGTGGATGGTGGCGTTGTAGACCGGCTGGCCGTCGGCGCCACGCACCGTGAAGTCGGCGGAACAGTCGCCGAGGTTGGCCTTCAGCACCGGAACGTCCTGAGGGGCGGCCTGCGATGCGGCAAGCACCGCGGCGAACACGATGGCCAGGAGCATCACAGTAGCTTACCTGCTGGCGGTCCACCTGATCGCGCCCGCAAGCTGCCGCTGGAATCGCGGGTCCATCCACGTGGACGGAAAATGACCGAGCGCGTTGTAGTACGTGCGCCCCGCGCCGAACGACTGCGCCCACGCGAGCGGATAGTCTCCGGCCGCGCCGACCGACGCCGCGTCGAGGCGCAGCAGCACCTGCACCCGGCCGCGCGGGTTGTCCTGGAACGTGTAGAACTCCTCGAGCAGCGAGAACCGATCGCCGCTGCCCGCGTTGGCCGGATGCGACGCGTCTTCGACGACCACGGTGCCCTGCTGCGTCCACGGGTGCTCCTTGAAGTACGCGCCGACGAGCCGCCCGTAGTCGGGCCATTCGTACAGCGTGTCGGTCGCGCTGTGGACGCCGATGAAGCCGTGGCCGCTCGAGACGAAATCGACGAGCGCGCTCTTCTGCGATGCGGCCAGGGGCAGCTCGCCGCTCGTCAGCGCGAACATGACGACGTCGTAGCCTCGAAGATTCTCGGCGCCGAGCGTCGAGAGGTCCTCGGTGGCGGTGACGGAGAATGCGCGGGTCGAGGCGGCCAGCGTCGCCATCACCTGGCGAGCCGTTGGAATCGAATCGTGCCTGAAACCGGCGGTGGTGGTCACCATCAGCACGCGCGGCGTGGCGGCGGGGGCCGGCGGCTGTGTCACTGCCGAGGGTGAGGATGGCTGCCCGCTCGACGAGCAGCCACCGGCAACGAGGAAGACCGCGAAGAGCGCGCACAGAGCGCGCGCCATCACAGCACGCGGGCCTTGCGCATCACGCCTTCCGCCTTCTGGCGGATTTCCTGCGCGAGCATGAACGGATCCGCCTGCTGGTACTTCGGCAGGAACAGTTCGACCGAGAGCGATCCCGCGTATCCCTTGTCGCTGACCTTGCGGAGAATCGTCGTCAGCGGGCTGATGCCGTCGCCCGGGATGAGCCGCGTGGTGTTGTCGAGCAGCTCGCGCGGCATGTCGGGCACGTCCTGGAAATGCATATGGCCGATCTCGTTCGGCTTGAGCAGATCCAGATCCTCCAGCTTGTTGTTGCCCGACCAGAAGTGGTAGAGGTCCACCAGCGGCTTCACCGCGGGATGTCCCGCCGCCCGCGTCACCTTCAGCATCGTCGTCAGCGTGGAGATGAATGGCGACGCCCGTGTGAACTCGGCCGTGATTCGCATCCGGAACTGCTGCACGACGTCGCCGGCCTGCCGCATGTTGTCGGCGCCGACCTTGTAGTCGTCCTCGGTGAACTTCTGCATCCCGCCGCCGACCGGCGCGTAGATGTGCGTCAGCCCCAGCTCCGCGAGCATCTCGCAGCGCTTCTTCAGGTTGTCGAGCGCGGCCGCGTGGTTCGGGCCCGGCTCCCACAACCCGCCGACGCCGCAAGCCGCTGAGACCGGCGTCAGGCCGTTGTCGGTGAGTACGCGTTTCGCCGCAGCGAGCGAATCGTTCTTCAGGAATGCGTCGAGCTGCCCCGCGGTGATCTCGACGTTCTTGATCCCCGCGCGCCCCCACCCCTCGAGCGACGCGCGATACCCCGCGGCCGCGGACGTGTTCTGGTGGATGGCGAGCGACATCTTCTCCGCGGCAGCCGCCTCGGCGGCGATCATCATGGCCACGGGCGTCACGAGCATCTCTCGTCTGGACAGCATGGTCCGCCTCCAGCCGGCGAGCAGTCGCCGGTAATCAATCGGCCGGCAGCGCCTTCGCGAGCCAGCCGGACATCACCGCGGCGATGTCCATGTTGTTTTTTTCCAGCATCATCATGTGCCCGTTGCCGTGGATGCCGGCATCGGCCAGCTTGATCCACGCCGGCTGCACGCCTGCCTGCTGCAGGTACTTCACCGTGCAGTGGTCGTACGGCGCGTGATACGACGCCTCCGACGTGACGACGAGAATCGGAATCTTCGACAGGTTCGGGAGACGCCGCGCCGGCGGTTGCTGCAGCCAGCAGCGGACGAGATCGGGGGCGTCCGGCCTGGCCTCGCGCGCGATGGCGAGGTCGGCGGCCTTCGCGGCTGCCGGTGCGTACGTGAGCGGCACGGCCGTGATGCCCCACACGTTGACCATCATCGGCACATCGCGGAACCAGTCGGGTGCGCCGGTGTTGTCAACGCCGTAGAACGGCGGTCCGTTCGGCTCCACGGCAACGATCGCCTTGACGAGGCCGGGCTTCGCATCCGCGACCGGCCAGCCGAACGCGCCTGACTGCGAGTGCGTCAGAAGGATCGCCGGCCCGATCTTCTCGAGAAGCGCCAGGAGCGCGTCGCGATTCAGCACCTGCTGTTCGGCGTAGTCCTCGATGGACGGCAGCTGCGACGCGAAGAACTGATCGAAGACGGCGTCGCCGGGCACCCCGCTCCCCGGCCACTGCGTGTGCAGGCGGGCCTGCGGCCAGAGGCGATAGCGTTCGGGCGCGACGAAGCGCTGCTGCGTGGTGTCGGGATTGAGCTTCGTCGCCTTGCCGTAGACGTCGGCTTCGTACGCCGCCCTGCCTCGTCCCGGCTGGTCCACGACATATACGGCGTACCCCTGCCGCAGGAAGAACTGCGCCCACCCTTCGCGCCCGTCCGGCGTCCCCGTGAAGTTGGTTCCAGACTGCGAGCCGCCGTGCACCATCACGATCGGCCACGGGTGCACCTGCCGGCTCGGGATCTGAAACTCGGCGTACAGGTGTCCACTGAGCACGCGCCGGCCGTTGACCGTCGAGTACGTGCCGCCCGCGAACACGTACCCCTGCCGCGCGATCGAGAGCGGCGGCGGATTGGTGTTCTGCGCGAACGAGCCGCTCGCGGCGAGAGCGACCCACGCCGCAACGGCGGCAAGAAACCGGGCCATCACCCCGTCCCGGCTATTCCAGCCGCGTGAGCTTGAGCACCGCGCCCGACGGCTTCTGCGTCAGCGTGAGCGAGTTGCCCGCGATCGCGAACTCGTATTGATTGCCCGCGCCGCCGATGGCGAACTTGCTCTTGGCCACCATCGCCTTGGTCGCGAGCGTGTTACCGGTGACCGTGTAGGTGCCGGTGTTCAGGTACAACGTGTTGAATACGGCCACCTTCTGCGCGTCGGTCGCCTTGTCGTTCGACGGGTACTCGGGCAGCGGCTCGCCCTGGACGCGCGCGAAGCTGTAATGCTGCCGCGCGAAGACATAAAGGCCCGGCTGCGCGCTGTCCACTTTCCACGCGCCGACGAGCGGATTGCCAGGCGCCGACTGGCCGGAGAGCGTCGTCGCGGCGACGACCAGCGCCAGCAGTGTCATGACGTACTTCATTGCCTTATCCTCCCTGCCACCTGATACCTGATACCTGATACCTACTGCCCACTGCCCACTGCCCACTGCCCACTGCCAGCTATTTCCCCATCGCGTTCTTCTTCCAGACGCCCCAGCTGCGCGGATAGTACCCCGGCGCGCCTGGCTCGGCGGTCGGCTGCTGGTTCGGCGTCGGCGGCGCGACGTCGGCCTGCGTGAGATAGGAGATATTGCCTCCAAACGCAATCGCCTGTGCCTGCACCCGCGCGTTCACGTCGAGGAAGATCGCGCTGCTCACCGCGTCGGGGACGCTCGAGCCGACGATGACGGCGCCGTGGCCGCGGATGAGCGCCACCGTCTTGTTGCCGAGCGCCTGCGCGAGCGCGGTAGCGACCTTCTCGTTGTCGATCAGCATGCCGACCTGTCCCTGCACCGTCCGGATCTCGAACATCGGGACGCCGGGCACGAGGAACGTGGCCATGTGATACATCGGCCGCAGCGGCACCGTCGAATCGGTGAACGGCAGCACCGACGGCATGTGCGAGTGGACGACCGACTTCACGTCGGGCCGCGCCTTGAAGATGGCGGCATGGATGTACCGCTCGCGGTACCCCTGCGGCGCCTTCGGGTTCACCGGGTTGCCGTCGAGGTCGTACTCGACCAGGTCGGCGGCGGTGACGAGAGCCGGTGCGAGGTCGCGCGAGAGGAAGAAGCGGTCGGGCCGCTGCGGGTTGCGCGCGCTGACGTGGCCGAGGCCGTCGAGGATGTTCTCGTTCGCGAGAATGCGGTTCGCCACGACGACATCGTCGATGATGACGTTGGCAGGCCCTTGCGCTGCCTTACCGGACTGCCCGACGAGCGCCTGTGTCGTGAGGAGCGCGGCGCCCAGGACGCCGGCGACCCGATATCTCAGTCGCATACCACCTCCAGAAGGTGCCCCATAATGCCACCGTGGCAGCCGGGTTGCACGCCACGGAGCGGGAGGTCCATCGTGCTGCACAAGGCCAGTTACCTGAAGGGCTTTCATCTCCTCGCCACGGATGGCGAAATCGGGCACGTCGACGATTTCCTCTTCGACGAGAGCTGGCGCGTGCGCTACCTCGTCGTCGACACCAGCAACCGCATCGGCGGGCGCTCCGTGCTGATCGGTTCGTCCGCGGTCGCGTCGATCGACGCACCGAACGCGAAGATCCACGTCACCCTGTCGCGCGACGCGATCAAGCGCAGCCCGTCGGTCTCGACGGCCGACATCGAGCTGATCGAGACGCTGCCGTCGGTGATAATCATTTGAGCAGCGGAGCGACCTTCGCGATGCCGGCTCGCGCGCAGGCATCGTCCTGCTCCAGCGTCGATCCCGCGCTGCCGACGGCGCCGATGGTGTCGGTGCCGATCTGGATCGGCACGCCGCCGCTCAGCGCGAGGATGTCGGCGAGGTCGCGCTGCGCCGCGCTCCCCGGGTTGTCCGCCGTCCGCTTCTGAAAATCCATCGTCGAGATGCGGAACATGCGCGCCGTGTACGCCTTGCGCCGCGCCATGTCCGCCGTCTGCGCGGTCGCCTGCTCGTCGCGCAGGATCACGAGCACCTGCGCGGCGCGATCGACGACGGCCACGGAGGTGTTGAAGCCTTTCGACTTGCACTCGGCCTGGGCCGCTTCGGCAATCGTCTTCGCCATGCCGAGCGAGAGGCTGCGCTGCATGACGACGCCTTGGGCCTGCGCGTGGCTGGGTGCGATGACGGCCACGGCGACGGCCAGTAGCGTCGAACGGTACGACATGAGGTCTCCTTGTCGGCTGCGGGCCGGGATCCGCGATCCGGGATCCGGGATCCGGGATCCGGTTCGGTGCGCGGATACTAATCCAATTCGAGAATTCGGTCAGCCCGCGCCGTGACGGCCGCCGGCACCGAACAAGCCATTCAGTTCCGGCACCGAGATGCCGCGGCCAATACCCGTGAAGGTCCCCTGCGCCGCAATCTCTCTGGCCGCGATCAGAAACCCGGTCCACGCGGCGCGTGCGAGCGCGCCGCCGACGCTGATGCGGCGCACGCCGAGATCCGTCAACTGCGCCACCGTCAGGTAGTCACCACCGACGAGCACGTTGACCGGCTTCGGCGCCACGGCGTTGACGATCTCGGCGATGTCACTCGGGACGCGCACGCCGGGCGCATAGAGGCACTCGGCGCCGGCCTCCGCATAGGCGACCAGGCGCTTGATCGTTTCCGGCAGGTCGGGACGGCCCGCGATGAAGCCTTCCGAACGGCCGGTCAGCAGGACGCCGGTGCCGCTGTCGTCGATTGCGCGGCGCGCCGCCCGGATGCGATCGATGGCGAGCCTGAGCTCGTACAGCGGCTCGGCCTTGTTGCCGGCGGAGTCTTCAATCGACAGGCCCGCCACGCCGGTCGTGGCTGCTTTCGCGACATTGACCGCCACGCTGTCGGCATCGGCCGCGAAGCCGTCCTCGAAATCCGCGTTGACGGGCACGTCGACGCACGCCGCAACAGTGCGCAGGTGCGCAAGGGCAACGCCGATCGAGATGTCGTTGTCGCGCCGGCCGAGCGACCACGCCATCCCCGCGCTCGTCGTCGCAATCGCCGGAAAGCCGAGGCCGGCGAGCATGCGGGCGCTGCCGATGTCCCACGGGTTCGGCATCACGAAGCAGCCCGATTGGTGCAGGCGGTGAAACGCGGCGACGCGGGCGCTTGTATTCATCGCGCCTCGACCGATTCGACGACGACGGCGGTGCCGTAGGCGAGCACCTCGGTGACGCCGGCGGCCACCTCGTTCGCGTCGTACCGGACGCCGACGAGCGCGTTGGCGCCGTGCTCCGCGGCGTGCTCCAGCATCAGCCGGAACGCATCCTCCCGCGCGCGCTCGCACATCTGGGTGAAGATCGTGATGTTGCCGCCGACCAGCGTCTGCAGCGACGCGCCGAGCGTGCCGACGATGCTGCGCGAGCGGACGACGAGGCCGCGCACGACGCCGATGTTCCGCACGATGCGGCAGCCGGGCAGCTCGAACGCGGTGGTGACGAGCTTCGGATTGATCGCGGTCATGGCCCGCGATCCTACACCGTGGACATGTCAGGCGCCGGCAAGCGCGTTGATCTCACGGCTGTGGAGGATGCGCTTGTCGAAGCCGCGGTCGGCGACCTGGATCATCGCGCGGCCGAGGCGCGCGGTGGTCGTGACGTGGTTCGGCGCGATGCGCAGCAGCAGCGGAGAGACTGGCGCGAGCACGTCGTACGCGGCCTGATACCACCCCGTCTTCGAGCGGACGCCCTTGACCGGTTGAATGAATCCGGGCCTGAACATGAAGGCCGCCTTGAACGGCAGCGCGAGAATGGCGTTCTCGGTCTTTCCCTTCACCCGCGCCCACATCGTCCGGCCGCGCTCGGTGCTGTCGGTGCCGACGCCGGATACGTAGCAGAACGTCATGCTGGTGTTGACCGCGGCGATCGCGCGCGCGGCCGCCATCGTCAGGTCGTACGTCAGGTGCGTGTATTCGGCCTCCCTCAGCCCGACGGACGTGACGCCCAGGCAGAAGAAGCAGGCGTCGCACGACGCGAACTCGGATCGCAGATTGTTGTAGTTGAAAAAGTCCTCGCGAAGGACCTCGCGCAGCTTCGGATGCGATCGGCCGGTAGGCGACCGGCCGACCGCGAGCACGGACTGCACGCGCGGGTCGTCGAGGCACTCGAGCAGGACGCCCGCGCCCACCATGCCGGTCGCGCCGAACAGGACGGCGTGGATCACGGCACGCGACCCGTCACTAGAAGGTGATGGTGACCGTGCCGACGACAGGGTCGGCGCCGCTTCGCCTGCCCGTCACCGTCACCGTGAACGTCCCTCTCTGCCTGTACACGTGCTGCTCGTCGGCGCGGCTGTCGTTCGAGGTCGTGCCGTCGCCGAAGCTCCAGTCGTAGCTGGTGAACGTAACGTTGCTGGTCGCGCTGAACCCCCATTCCTGGGTCGGGCTGCCCGTGCCGCCCGAGATGAGGCGCGTCGTGATGCTAATTGACGGTGTCACCGGCGGGGGCGGCGGAGGTGGA
>DASQAX010000504.1:0-2053 GCA_035635535.1 Vicinamibacterales bacterium
CGCACGCGCCTAGATAGGTTCTCCCTCGTCGCGGAGGGTCTACAGACGGTCAATCGCTCTTCATGCGGCTCAATGGTGGGTGCACATGGTGGGCGCACTTCGAGTTCACCCGCATGAACATTGAGCCGACTATCCTCCGCAAGAAGATCGAGGATTAGCCAGTCTTTGACCAGTGTGGCACCCGCTCGGACGCGCCGATGCGAATCGGGCACCGCTGGCGGGTCTTAACCGCAAGCCGCGCGTCGGCGAGTGAGCGAAGTCAGCGCACCTTCATCACGATGAAGGTGAGATCGTCGTACTGCTCCGCGTCGCGGATCCAGTCTTTCATCTCGTCGGAAAGCCGCGCGCTGATCTCGTTGGCCGGGAGGTGAGCGGTCTGGCGGAGCAGCTGCTGCAGGCGTTCCTCGCCGAACTCTTCGTTCTCGGGGTTGTGCGCCTCGGGGACGCCATCGGTGAAGGCGAGAAGAACATCGCCGGGGCACAACTCCACGGTCGCCTCTTCGTACTCCATCTCCGGGAACATGCCGACCACCGTGCCTCCGGTGGACAGCTCCTCGATCTCGGGCGGCGCGGAGCCGGCGGTCGATCGCCAGCCGGCGCGCAGGAGATACGGCGCGTTGTGGCCGGCGTTGACGTAGCGCAGCCGACGCTGCTCGTCGAGCTGCGCATAGAAGAAGGTGGCGTACTTGCTCGCGGGCGTTGGTCGGTAGATGAACTCATTCATCCGCGCGACGAGGCGTGGCGGCGGCACGTCGCCCTCGGACGAGATGAGCCGCAGCGACGCCTGCACCACGGACATGATCAAGGCGGCGGCGACCCCTTTTCCCGACACGTCGGCCAGCGCGATGCCGATCCCGCGGTCGCGCAGCTCGACGAAATCGTAGTAGTCGCCTCCGATGCGGCGGGCGGGCACGCTGGCCGCGGCGAACTCAACACCTTCGGCGCGCGGCGGGGCCTCGGGCAGCAGGCGCCGCTGGACCTCCGAGGCGAGGGCGATGTCGCGGCGGAGCGTCTCCTGTTCGACGACGCGATCCGTCAGCCGCGCGTTTTCGATCATCAGCGCGAACTGATCGGCGCACGCGCGCAGCACCTGTTTCTCGTGCGCGCTGAAGCCGGCGCGCTGCGGCCTGCCCTGACGCTTCGACACGCTCAGGCTCACCCCGGGCAACGTCGAGGGGTGAGCGAGCGTACGCGAGTCGAAGGACCGTTCCCCGGCCAGCAGCACGCCGAGGATCCCGCTGCGCGTGCGCAGCGGCACGGCCAGGCGGACGCCGGCGGCGGCGAGCGCACGAATCTCGTCGAGCCGCTCCGGACGATGCACCGCCGCCCATTCGGCGAGGGCGTTCAAGTCGTTCGGCGCAAACGGCAGCGGCAGCGGATAGGCGCGCAGCCGCGTGATCAGGAATCCGTCGGCGGCCACGACCGGTGCGGCCGTTTCGAGCGCGCCGGCGGCGACGAGGCAGCGGTACTCCGGCGTCGAGCCGTCGCGCCGCTCGAGCAGCGCGGCCGACTCGACGTGCAGTTCCTCGCATACGCTGGCGAGCATGGCGCGCAGAGCGCCGCTGTACGAGTTGGCGCTGCGCGCGGCGTCGACGAAGGCCGTCAGCATGTTGGCCGCCGAGACGTCCGATCCGCTGTCGTCCCCGCCGACCGCCTCGCGAATGTCGCGAGCGACGCGCTGCATCCGCGGGTGCGCCCACCTCCAGACCGATGGCGGCTGCTCGCGAATGGCGGCCATCGGCGACAGCAGCGTCGTGCGCCACGCCGGCACCGACGCGGCTCCCGCAGCGACGAGGACGACCACGGCCGTGGACGCCGCGAACGGCAGCCATCCGAAGTTGGCGACCTCGAGGTACCGGACGAGCAGCCAGACGCCGCCGAGGAGCGCGATCGATCCCACCGCCACGCCCGCCAGCGACAGCTTCAGGCCGCCGCCGAGGACGAGCGCCACGAGATCGCGGTGTGACGCGCCAAGAGCCATCCGCGTGCCCAGCTCCACGGTGCGCTGCCGGACGAAGTACGACACCACGCCGTAGATGCCGAGCGTCGCCAT
>DASQAX010000505.1:0-4819 GCA_035635535.1 Vicinamibacterales bacterium
GAACTCGACGACGCACACCTTGCTCGTACAGTAAATACGAGATAAGAGTTAGGTAAGAGATGACGCCGGGGCCGTGCCGCCCCGGCGTTTTCTTTTTATCAGACTAAGATCGATTGACTGGCATGTACGACAATCCGCGCATCGCGGAGCTGCGCCGCCGGGTCGACAAGGACCCGACCTCCATTGCCTTTGCGCAGCTCGCCGAGGAGTACCGGCGAATCGGCGACTATCCGGCGGCGGTGAAGGTGTGCCGCGACGGGCTGGAGCGCCACCCCGGGTACATCTCGGCGCAGGTGACGCTTGGCCGCGCGTTGATGGAGCAGGGGCAGTTCGAGGAGGCCTCCACCGAGCTCGAGGCGGTGCTGCAGGCCGCGCCCGACAACCTCGCGGCCATCCGGGCGCTCGCCGACATCCATCAGCGCCGCGGCGACGTCCTGGAGACGATCGATCTGCACGTCGCGCCGCTGGACGCGCCGCCGCCCGTCGACCTGTCGCTCGACGCCACGATGCCGACCTTCGAGGGCACGACGGACAGCGGCGCGAGGGCCCCGTCGGCGGCCACCGGTGAACAGCCGTTCGCCATCTCCGAAGAGCATCTCCCATCGCTCGACGCGCTCGACGCGCTGAGCCTCGACCTGCCGCCGATGCCCGACCTCGGCGACTGGACACTCGATACGAGCCTCGCGCTGGATCTGCCGGCGCCGACCTTTTCCGAGCCGCCGCTCGATCGGCTCGACGTCCCCGTCCCGCCGGCCGCGGCGCCCGCCGACCCGGTGCTCGCGGAGCTCGAGCAGTGGCTGGCGGCAATCGTCGCAGATCGCGGACAATCGCGGTGACCCGTGGCGTTCCCATCGACAGCCGCGCTCGCCAGGCGGCACGCGCGCATTCGCGAATCGCTCGACACGCTCAGCCTTGACGCGCTGATCGTCACGCCGTCCACCAACATCCGGTACCTCTCGAACCACGCAGGCACCGCGGGCATCCTCGTGATGACGCGCGAGGCCGTGCACCTGCTGGTGGACTTCCGCTATCACGAGGCCGTGCGCGCGCTCCAGGAGTCGCCGTTCGCGTGCCCGCAGCTGCGCATGTGGGAAGTCCCCGCCAGCTACGAGGAGGCGCTCATCGGGTGCCTCGCCGACCTCGGCGTGACGACGGTCGGCTTCGAAGCCGCGCACGTCACGGTCGCGCGCCACGAGTGGTGGCGCCAGACGATCGCCGGCCGCGGGCTCGACATCACGCTGCGATCGACCGAGCGCCTCGTCGAGCAGGCGCGCATGATCAAGGACGCGTCGGAGGTGGCCATCCTTCGCGATGCGGCGGCGCGGCTCGGCCAGGTGGTGCCCGTCGTGCTCGCGGCGGTGCGCGCGGGGACGACCGAGCGCTCGATCGCGGCGGTCATCGAGGCCGCGCTGCGCGAGGCCGGCTACGAGCGCACCGCGTTCGACACGATCGTCGCGTCGGGCCCGCATTCGGCGATGCCGCACTACCGCGCGGGGACGCGCACGCTCGCGGCCGGCGACCTGGTGGTGCTGGACTTTGGCGGCGTCTTGGACGGATACTGCTGCGACTTGACCCGTACGGTGGCGATCGGCCCGCCTTCGCGCGAGGCACGGCGCGTCTATGAGGCGGTCCGCGACGCGCACGCGGCGGCGGTGGCCGCGGTGAAACCGGGCGTCGACGCGTCGGCGGTGGACGCGGCGGCGCGCGACGTCTTGCGCGACCGCGGCCTCGGCGACGCGTTCGGTCACGGCACGGGCCACGGTCTCGGCCTCGACGTGCACGAGGAGCCGCGCATCGGCAAGCCGCGCGCCGACGTCCCGCCGGTGGCGCTGGCCCCCGGCATGGTCTTCACCATCGAGCCCGGCGCCTACCTGCCCGGGTTCGGCGGCGTCCGCATCGAAGACGACGTGCTGGTCACCGACACCGGCTGCGAGCTGCTCACCAACCTGCCGCGCGCGGAGCTGATCGCGCTTCCAGCTTCATGACCTTCGACGAGATCAGGCAAATCCTCGAGATGATGCGCGAGCACGACATCGCGGAGTTCGAGCTCGAACGCGACAACATCAAGCTGCGCCTCCGCAAGCAGTCGGCGGGACACTGGAGCGCCACCCCGGCCGCGCCCCAGGGCCATTACATGCCCCCGATGCCGGCCGCGCCGCCGCCCCCGGCCATGGGTGGCGACGCCTCGTCGCCGGTGCTCGCATCCACGGACGAGGCGCTCGACCTCGCGGTCGTGAAATCGCCGATCGTCGGGACGTTCTACCGCTCGCCCGAGCCGGGCGCCAAGTCATATGCCGAGGTCGGCGATATGGTCCGGAAAGGGCAGGTTCTGTGCATCATCGAGGCGATGAAGCTGATGAACGAGATCAACGCCGAGTGCGACGGCGAGGTCGTCAAGTGTTACGTGGACAACGGGCAGGCTGTGCAGTACGGTGAGCGGCTGTTTGCGATCAAGCCCTCGTAGATGTTCAAGAAGATTCTGATCGCCAATCGCGGGGAGATCGCGCTGCGGGTGATCGTGGCGTGCCGGGAGCTCGGCATCAAGACGGTGGCGGTTTACTCCGAGGCCGACGAGAACTCGCTGCACGTCAAGTACGCGGACGAGGACGTCTGCATCGGGCCCGCGCGCAGCACCGACAGCTATCTCAACGTCCCCGCGATCATCAGCGCCGCCGAAATCACCGGCGCCGACGCCATCCATCCGGGGTACGGGTTCCTCTCGGAGAGCGCGTACCTCGCCGAGGTGTGCGAGGCCTGCCACATCCGCTTCATCGGCCCCGACCCGACCGTCATCAAGCTGCTGGGCGACAAGGCGCGCGCGCGCCGCGCCATGAAGAAGGCCGGCGTGCCGATGCTGCCCGGCAGCGATGGCCCGATCGACAGCGATGAGAAGGCGCTCAAGTGCGCCAGGGACGTCGGCTACCCGGTGATCGTCAAGGCCGTGGCCGGCGGCGGTGGACGCGGAATGAGGATCGTCCGCTCGCCCGGCGATCTCGGAAACCTGCTGCGGACCGCGCAGCGTGAAGCCGAGGCGGCCTTCGGCGTCGGCGACGTCTACATCGAGAAGTACCTCGAGAACCCGCGTCACATCGAGTTCCAGGTGCTCGGCGACCATCACGGCAACCTGGTGCACCTCGGCGAGCGCGAATGCTCCATCCAGCGGCGGCATCAGAAGCTGCTCGAGGAGTCGCCGGCCGCGACGCTGACGGACAAAGTCCGCCGCAAGATGGGGAGCCTCGTCGTCGACGCGGCCAAGGCGGTGCAGTACACCAACGCCGGCACCTTCGAGTTCCTGATGGACAAGGACGGGAAGTTCTACTTCATGGAGGTGAACACCCGCCTGCAGGTCGAGCACCCCGTGACCGAGATGGTCACCGGCATCGACATCGTCAAGGAGCAGATTCGCATCGCGGCCGGCGAGCGCCTCGGGTTCAAGCAGAGCGAGGTGACGTTCACCGGGCACGCGATCGAGTGCCGGATCAACGCCGAGGATCCCGACACGTTCGCGCCGTCACCGGGAATGATTCACGCCTTCAGCGTGCCCGGCGGTCCGGGCGTCCGCATCGACACCGCGGCCCATTCGGAATGCACGATCTCGCCCTATTACGATTCGATGATCGCGAAGATCATCGTGCACGGGCGCGACCGCCAGGAAGCGATCGCGCGGATGCGGCGGACGCTGGAGATGACCGTCATCGAAGGCATCAAGACGACGGTGCCGCTGCAGCTGAAGATCATCGGCGAGCCGGACTTCGTGGCGGGGAAGCTGAGCACCGCGTTCATGGAACGGTTCGCGCCGGCTGCGAAGGCGACGGGATCGCTGGCTGAGAGCGCGTAGCTGGTTGGTGGTTCGTGGTTAGTGGTTAGTCGGCTACATGCGATCGTCGATGTCGAGGCGTCGGCACGCGCCGGCCGTGCCCCGCTCGACATCGCGCATGCCTTCCTGGATGGCGGAGCGCGGGTGATACAACTCCGCGCCAAGCCGCAGAGCTCCTCGGCATTCCTGAGCCTCGCCGACGACTGCGTTCGGCTCGCGGCGCCGTACGGCGCAGCGGTCATCGTCAACGACCGCCTGGATATCGCACGCCTGTCGGGGGCCGCCGGCGCGCATGTTGGACAAGACGATGTGACGCCCGCCGCCGCCCGGCGTCTGCTCGGTGATGGCGCGGTCGTCGGCGTGTCGACGCATACCGTGCCCCAGATGTCGGCCGCCCTTGCCGAACCGATCAGTTACCTGGCTGTCGGGCCGGTGTTCGGCACCTCCAGCAAGGAGACCGGCTACACCGCCGTGGGACTCGCCCTCGTCGCGACGGCGTCGCAGATGGCCGGCACGGTGCCCGTCGTCGCCATCGGCGGCATCACGCTCGACAACGCGGCGTCGGTCATCGCCGCCGGCGCCTCATCCGTGGCCATCATCGGCGATTTGCTGGTCGGTGGTGACCCGGCGCGGAGAACGCGGGCATTGCTGCAGAGCCTCGGAGATAATCGCGTATAGTCGGACACACATCAGCAACAACGAACGACCAACCAGCGGAGGTGCCGTGGCGGGCTCACTGTTACGAACCAAGTCGATCGATCGCCTGCTGGCGGATGCGCACATGGGTGAAGCCGACGCCGACGCGGCCTCTCAATCGGCCGGCGCGCACGCGCTGCGGCACCAGGCGGCCGGGGAGCACACGCTGCGGCGGACGCTCGGGGCGTGGTCGCTCGTGTCGCTCGGCATCGGCGGCATCATCGGCGCCGGCATCTTCGTGCGCACCGCCGCCGCCATCGCGGAACGGTCGGGGCCGTCAGTGACCCTCGCGTTCATCGTCGCCGG
>DASQAX010000506.1:0-3424 GCA_035635535.1 Vicinamibacterales bacterium
GCGGGGCTGCTGCTCGACATGATGCTGACCGGCCGGCTGCCCGTGTTCGGCCCTCTCGCGCTGATGGCGCTCGTCAGCTGGGCGGTCGCGGTTGGCGCCTTCATCTTCGAACGGTCCTCATGGTCCTCCGGCCGCGGTTCCGCGCTGGCGATCGGCGCAGCGGCGGCGCTGCTCACGCTCGTCGCGGCGCACGCGTTGACGCCGGCGGGGCTGACGCTGGTGGTTGCGGAGGTCGTCAGCGTGCCGTTTGCGGTGGCGGTCCTGCTGGCGCTGATGATGCTGCCGCTTGGGCGCGAGCGGGCGATACAGGCACCCGCGGGCGCGGCGCCGGTTCCTGCCTAGTCGCGGGGGCGAGCCTGGGACGGCTCGCCCCGCGGAATTCACCTACCGCGTGGCGCGTGCCGGCGTCGAGCCGCCGTACGCCATCTTCCCGCCGACGAACGTCATGACGGGCTTGATGTCCTTGATCTGATCCGCCGGTATCGTCAGGTAGTCCCTGTCCATCACGACGAGATCGGCGAGCTTGCCCGGCGCGATCGAGCCGAGGTCGTCCTCCCGCATGACGAAGAACGAGTTGCTGCGCGTGTGCGCGATCAGCGCTTCCTCGCGCGTGATCGTCTGGTGGTTGACGACCCTGCCGCCGACCATCTTCCCTGTCGTCGCGAACCAGAGCGTGTAGAACGGGTTGTACTGGTTGACCTCGTTCGTGTCGGTGTGGAAGCCCCACAGGATGCCGCTGTCCTGGATCATCCGCAGCGGCGGCATGTCGTAGGAGCGTTCACCGTGCGCGCGGTTGAACGCCTGCCCCATCACCGGCGGGATGGCGCGCACGGCCGCCCACATCCCGAGCTTCTTCATCCGGTCGAGATCGTTCGCCGAGACCTGGTCCATGTGGCAGAAGGCCCAGCGGAGGCTCCTGATCGGGTACTCCTTGTTGATCGCTTCGATCTGGTCGAGGAAGAACGGGAACGACTCCGAGATGGTCGCGTGCTGCTGCAGCGGCATCCCCTTCCTCGCGACTTCGGTGGCCAGCGCCTTCCAGTTCGAGGCCTGCTGCGCCGTGTAGCTGACGTGCGGCGCCACCATGTTGTCGCTGTACGCGAGCGTTTCTCCCACCAGCGTGTCGTCGATGTAGTTGTCGCCCTGGAACAGCCTGATCCGGCCGAGCGACGCCACCTGGCTCTGGAGATTGGTTGCGGGATCGCCCGGCGCCGGCCCCACCATGCACATCAGCCGAAACGTCAGCTCGCCCTTGCGCTGCATCTCGCGGTAGGCCTCTTTCTGCTCGTCCGAGCAGCCGACCATGCCTGCCGTCGTCAGGCCGGCGCGATTGAGGTCCTTGATCATCGCCAGCGCGCTGACCGCGTACGGGTCCTTGGCTTTCGGCTGGATCTTCGCCGCGACCTGCCCCAGGCCCGGATCGTTGATGCGTCCCGTCGGCTTGCCGGCCGCATCGCGCTCGACCCACGGCTCCTTGATGGCGTCGATGCCGAGCTGATCGATGGCCTTGCCGTTCATGAACGCGCAGCAGCGTGAGAACTGCAGGTAGACCGGGTTGTTCGGCGCCGCGGCGTCGAGCTCGGCCCTCGTCAACGGCGTCGGGTTGTCGGTGAACTGGTCGTAGGACCAGCCGCCAAGGTTGTAGACGAACTTGCCGGCGCCGAGCTCAGCGGCCTTCGCGCGGACGATGTCGAGCGCCTGCTTGCGCGACGCGACGTCGTCGAAGCGTGCCTCGGTCGTCCACGTCTCCGCGCCGCGCGTCAGGTGGGCGTGCGCGTCGATCAGGCCGGGGATGACCGCCTTGCCGCCGAGATCGATGCGCCGCGTGCCCGGACCCGCGAGCTTGTTGATGTCGGCGTTCGAGCCGACCGCCACGAACCGGTCGCCCCGGACGGCGATCGCCTGCGCGATCGTGAACTTGTTGTCGACGGTGATGATCTTGCCGTTGGTGAGCACGAGGTCGGCGGCGGCCGTCTGCTGGCCATGGACGACGGCGGCGGCGCCCGCCACCGCGCCAATCACGCCGAGCAGCAGCGGCTTGAGAATAAGGCGTCTCATGGAAACCTTCCCCGGCGCAGACGCGCCGAATACTGTCGAGGAGTCCGCAGAGCTCGAAGAGTGCGGCGGGATTATCGCCCGGATTGGGCGTACATGGTCAATCGAGGTACGTCGATTGCTGATTCCCGGTTCATGACCGACGAACGCACACTGCCGATCTCGGAGTTGGGACCGGACGAGCCGCGCGGCGATGCACGTACCGGCGTCAGTCCGCTGGATCCCGGCTCGATGCCTCGAGCGGAGGATGGGGCTGTGCCGCGGTCGGATCAGCAATAGGGCAGAGCCACGTTCGCGCGCTTATTGATCACCTCTCGCCGATCATCTCGCGGATCATCTCGACGATATCGCGCTTCGCGAAAAAGGCAGAGCACTCGCTGGAATATCGATTGCTCCCCATACGCGCGCGGAATACCGATGGCCTCGGGTTCCGCAGGGGATGCAAACGATGAGTCGTATCGCACGGATTTTTCTTCTTCTTGCCGCCGCGGTCGGCCTCTGTCCGTCTTCGAGCGTCGCGCAGACGCGCGTCGAACAGAACGACCCGGCGATCGTCTACAGCGGCAACTGGTACACGAACGACGGCGCGGCCAACACCGGCGGTCACGCGGTGTTGACGAACACGAAGGGCGCGCGCGCCTCGATCACCTTCAACGGCACCGGCATCAGCTGGATTGGCGTCGCCGACGCGTATGCGGGTCTCGCGACGGTGTACCTCGACGACTCGATGCAGGTGATCAACACCTACAACCCGATCTCGCAGTATCAGAAGGTCCTGTTTCGCGCGGGCGGGCTCGCGCCGGGCGTGCACACCTTCTCGATCGAGATCACGCACGAGCGCGGGCCCGGCACCGACGGCTCGTGGGTGTGGATTGACGCGTTCGACGTCGTAGGGACGCCCATCGCGGGCGGCGTCACCGCGGGCACCGGACGCATCGAGCAGGACAACCCGGCGATGACGTACCTCGGACGCTGGTTCAAGAACAACAGCGCCGCGCTGAGCGGCGGCGCCGCCGCGCTCGCCACCGATGCCGGCTCGCGCGCGAGCCTCAGTTTCACCGGCTCCGGCGTGTCGTGGATGACGTACCAGGATCAGTGGTCGGGCGTCGCGCGCGTCTACGTCGACGGCGAGCTGAAGACGACGATCGACAACTACGCGTCGCCGTCGCGCGCGGGCGTCTCCGCCTACAGCATCAGCGGGCTCGGCTCGGGCTCGCACACGATCGCGATCGAGGCGACCGGAAGCCGGAACTCCAGCTCGCAGGGATCGTGGGTGTGGGTGGACGCGTTCGATGTGACGCCGTAGTCAGCTGGCAGCTGGCAGCTGGCAGCTGGCAGTTGGCAGTTGGCAGTTGGCAGAGAGAACAAG
>DASQAX010000507.1:0-4493 GCA_035635535.1 Vicinamibacterales bacterium
CTCCTGGAAACATGGAATCGCAAGATAAACCTCACTGGACTCAATCTCACCGACGCCGCGCCTGAGACGATCGACCGCCTGCTCATCGAGCCGCTCGTGGCGGCACGCCATATTCCGAACGGCGCCACCCGGATGCTCGACGTCGGCAGCGGCGGCGGGTCACCGGCTATCCCGATGGCGCTCGCCGTGCCGTCGGTCCGCCTGCTGATGGTCGAATCGAAGACGCGCAAGTCGGTGTTCCTCCGCGAGGCGATTCGCGCGGCCGGCCTGCAGGGAGCCGACGTCGCCGCCTCGAGGTTCGAGGAATTGCTCGCGCGGCCGGAGCTGCACGAGGCCCACGACCTCGTCACCATCCGCGCCGTTCGCATCGAGCCGCGGGTGCTGTCGAATCTCCAGGCGTTTCTGAAATCCCGCGGACTGCTCTTCCTGTTTCGCGGCGCGACCGCGGCCGATCCGTCCGAGACGGTCCCGCCACCGCTGGCCTGGTCCGCGACCTATCCGCTGCTCGAATCGCTGAGAAGCCGGCTTGTCGTCCTTGAGAAACGGCAGGTAGGCGTTCCACGTGGAACAAATCGGTTGACACACGATTAGTTGCGTACTAGATTGTGTCTAGCCACTATATAAATGGTGATCGGGCACATGCCAGAAAGTCGCCACTCGAACCTCAGCCATGGCCGCATCGTCGCGGTCGCCAACCAGAAGGGCGGGGTCGGAAAGACCACGACCGCAATCAACGTTGCCACGTCCCTGGCGCTGCAAGGCCGGTCCGTCCTCCTGGTCGATGTCGACCCCCAGGGAAACCTGACCAGCGGCGTGGGCATGAAGGGGCAGCGCGCGCCCGGCGGCACCACGTACGAAGCGCTGATGACCGAGCGCGCCGACGTGGATGCGTTCATCCTGCCGACCCGCGTGCAGCACCTCTCGCTGATGCCCGCGGATCGAAATCTCACGGGCGCCGAAATCGAGATGGTGCCGATGCTCGCGCGCGAGCGCCGGCTGCAGCGCGTGCTCGAGCCGCTCCGCGCGCGCTTCGACTTCATCTTTATCGACTGTCCGCCGTCGCTCGGCCTGCTGACGCTCAACGCGCTCGTCGCCGCCGATGCGGTGCTCATTCCGCTGCACTGCGAATACTTCGCGCTCGAAGGGCTCGCCGATCTCGTCGGCACGCTGCGCCGCGTGCGCGGCGCGCTCAATCCGTCGCTCGACATCGAAGGCGTGCTGCTGACGATGTACGACGACCGCACCAACCTCGGCCAGCTCGTCGCGCGTGACGTGCGCGACTTCTTCAAGGACAAGGTGTTCAACACGATCATCCCGCGCAACGTCAGGCTCGGCGAGGCGCCGAGTCACGGGACGCCGGGCGTGCTCTACGACACGAAGTCACGCGGCGCGGCGGCCTACGTCGCGCTCGCGAGGGAAATGCTTTCACGCCACGCGGAGAGGGCAGCATGATCGAACGGCGGCCGGCGCTCGGAAAAGGATTGAGCGCGCTGATTCCGGACGCGCCCGAGCCGACGCGCGCGGGCGCCATGGAGATCGACATCGACCTCATCGCGCCGAACGAACGCCAGCCGCGCGCGCACGTGGACGACGCGGGGCTCGAGGAGCTCGCGCGATCGATCAGGGAGCACGGCGTCATCCAGCCGATCCTCGTGCAGCGGATCGGCGGCCTCTATCGCATCATCGCCGGCGAGCGCCGCTGGCGCGCCGCGCAGCGCGCGGGGCTGCTCAAGGTCCCGGCCGTCGTGCGTGACGTGCCGATCGACGGCGATCGGGAGCTGCTGCAGCTCGCGCTGATCGAGAACATCCAGCGCGAGAACCTCAATCCCGTCGACGAAGCCGCGGCCTATCAGCGCCTGGCGGACGACTTCGCGCTCACGCACGAGCAGATCGCGGCGGCCGTCGGCAAGGACCGCAGCTCGGTCGCCAACTACGTCCGGCTGCTGAAGCTCGCCGGCGAAGTCCGGGCGGAGCTGGCCGCCGGCACGCTGTCGATGGGCCACGCGCGCGCGCTCCTCGCGCTGTCGGATCACGCGGCGCAGCGCCAGGCGTCACGCGAGGTGATCTCGCGCGGGCTGTCGGTCCGCGACACCGAGGCACTGGTCAAGCGCCTCGCGGCGCCGGCGGCGCCGAGCACTGCCAAGCCTGCCGCGCCGGCCAACGACGTGCACACGCGTGCCGCCGAGGATCGGCTGCGGTTCGCGCTCGGGACGAAGGTCCGCATCGCGCGCCGCGGCAAGGGCGGAAGCATCGAGATTTCGTTTGGATCCGAAGCTGAACTGAACCGCATTTACGAGCACATCACGGGCGTGCAGTAGCTCGCCGGGCAGCTGGGGTTCCGCCAATTCCCCCTTCCCCCTTCGCCCTATTCCCTGATATAAAAAGGAAGTTTGTGCCGTTCAGGTACAAGCTGTTCGTGCGTGCCCGTCCTGGAAGAGATCGCCATCACCGCCTGACACGATGCCATCACGCGCTTCCGCCACCCGCTACGCGAGAGCCCTGTTCGACGTCGCGCTGAAGGAATCCGACCCGGTCCAGGTCGAACGCGACGTCGCGTCGTTCGCGGGGCTCATGTCGTCGAGCGCGGAGCTGTCCGGCGCGCTGACCAGTCCAGCGATTCCGGCGTCGGCCAAGCGCCGGATCGCCGACACGCTCGCGGCGCGCCTCGACGTCGCCGCGCCCGCGCGCAAGCTGCTCCTGCTGCTCGCGGATCGCGATCGGCTGGCGCTCGTGCCCGATCTGCTCGAGGTCTATCGCACGCGTCTGCTCGAGCACCAGCAGGTGGTGCGCGCCGAGGTGACCACCGCGGCGCCTCTCGCGCCGGATCGCGCGGCGCAGCTCCGGAAGAAGCTCGGCGACATCACCGGCCGCACGGTCGAGATGACGACGAGCGTCGATCCGGCAATCATCGGCGGCATGGTCACGAAGATAGGCAGCACGGTGTACGACGGCAGCATCGCGACCCAGCTGGCCCGGTTGAAAGAGAAATTAGCGATGTAGGCCGGGTCCCGCGGAGCACCGACGCCACGCGAACGCGGACCCGGCAGAGAGACGGATATGGCGGACATCAGAGCGGACGAAATCTCCAAACTCATTCGCGACCAGATCGGCAGCTTCACGGCGACCGTCGACGTCGCGGAAGTCGGCACCGTCATCGCCATCGGCGACGGCATCTCGCGCGTGCACGGCCTCGAGCGCGCGATGGCCGGCGAAATGCTCGAGTTCCCGCAGGGGGTGTTCGGCATCGCGCTGAACCTCGAGGAGGAGAGCGTCGGCGCGGTGCTGCTCGGCGACTTCAAGGCGATCAAGGAAGGGGACCAGGTGAAGCGCACCGGGCGCATCATCTCGGTTCCCGTCGGTGACGAGATGCTCGGCCGCGTGGTCAACGCGCTCGGCCAGCCGCTTGACGGCAAGGGCCCGATCACGACGAAACAGTTTCTGCCGATCGAGCGTCTCGCTCCCGGCGTCGTCGATCGGCAGCCGGTGAAGGAACCGCTGCAGACCGGGCTCAAGGCGATTGACGGGATGGTGCCGATCGGACGCGGCCAGCGCGAGCTGATCATCGGCGACCGGCAGACGGGCAAGACCGCCGTCGCCGTGGACGCGATCATCAACCAGCGCGGGAAGGGCGTCGTCTGCGTGTACAACGCGGTCGGCCAGAAGCAGTCCACCGTCGCGCAGGTCGTTCGCACCCTCGAAGAATTCGACGCGATGAGCTACACCATCGTCGTGGCGGCGACGGCGTCGGATCCCGCGCCGATGCTCTACATCGCACCCTACTCCGCGTGCGCCATCGGCGAGTACTTCCGCGACAGCGGCAAGCACGCCCTCGTCGTCTATGACGACCTGTCGAAGCACGCGCAGGCGTATCGCGAGATCTCGCTGCTGCTTCGCCGCCCGCCGGGCCGCGAGGCATATCCGGGCGACGTCTTCTACCTGCACTCACGCCTGCTCGAGCGCGCGGCAAAGCTGAACACGTCGCAGGGCGGCGGGTCGCTCACGGCGCTGCCCATCATCGAGACGCAGGCCGGCGACCTCTCGGCCTACATTCCGACGAACGTGATTTCGATTACCGACGGCCAGATCTTCCTCGAGACCGATCTGTTCCATCAGGGCGTGCGTCCGGCCATCAACGTCGGCAACTCCGTCTCGCGCGTCGGCGGCTCGGCGCAGATTCGCGCGATGCGCCAGGTGGCCGGCTCGCTGCGTCTCGACCTCGCGCAATATCGCGAGCTCGCGGCGTTCGCGCAGTTCGGCAGCGATCTCGACAAGGCGACACAGGCGCAGCTCAATCGCGGCCGCCGTCTCGTGGAAATTCTCAAGCAGCCGCAGTATCAGCCGGTGCCAGTCGAGAAGCAGGTCGCCATCATCTACGCGGCCACCAAGGGCTATCTCGATCCCGTGCCCGTCGAAGAGCTGCGCCGCTACGAAGAGGAGCTCTATCGCTTCCTCGAGACGCGTGCGTCGACCGTACTGACCGGCATCGCCGAGAA
>DASQAX010000508.1:0-6400 GCA_035635535.1 Vicinamibacterales bacterium
AGATGGCCGAGAGCGGCGTGATGCTGCTCACCGATCCCGCACGGCATAGCGCGGTGGCGCAGGCGGCCTGCGCGCGCGTCCGCAACGAGTTCTGCGCGGAGAAGATCGTCCCGATGTACGAGGAGTGCTACGAGTCGGTCGTCAGTTAGTGGTTGGTGGTTGGTGGTTGGTGGCACCCACCACCCACCATCCACTAACTGAACGGCACGAGCTTCTTGAACGTCGCCAGCACCCACCGGTAGCCATCCGGGTCCGTCACGGTCGCGGTCCGGTCTCCCCACGGCCGATCCTCCGCTTCCGACACGCCCGCTCCAGCCGCCCGCGCCTTTGTCAGCGCCTTGTCCACGTCGCCCACGTAGGTGTAGAGCGCCGGGGCGCCGCCGGTGGCGCTGGTGCCGTCGCCCTTGGGAATCAGCATCACGACCGAATCGCCGTGCCGCATCTCCGCGTAGCGCGGCTGGCCGTCGACGCCCGGCAGGACGACGCCGCGTGTGAAGCCGAAGGTGCGTTCCAGGAAATCGATCGACGCGCGGACGTTGGCGACGGCCAGGTACGTGTTGACCGCCTGCATCTCGGGAGCGAGCCCGCTGCCGGTTGCCGAAGGCGTTTTCGCCGCGGGCGCCGTCTGTTTCCGCGACGGACGCCGCGAGGGCCGTCTCGCGGGCTTCTTACGCCTGGAAGCCATCTCAGGGAACTATATTTACGCGTGGCCTCCGCGTCCATTCACGATGCGATCGTCGTCGGCGCCGGACCGGCGGGCGCCACCGCGGCGCGGCAGCTTGCGGCCGCCGGCGTCCGCACGCTGCTGCTCGATCGCGCGGCATTCCCACGCGACAAGGCGTGCGGCGGCGCCATCACGACGCGCGCGCTCGCGCGGTTTCCGTCTCTAGCCGCCGCACTGGAGCGCATCCCCACGCACTGGATCTCGAGGCTCGTCCTGCAGGGTCCCTCCGGGCGGTCCGCTGAACTGCGCTCGAATGGCCCGGCGGTCCTGACGATTCGGCGCGTCGAGTTCGACGCGCTGCTGGTCTCGCTCGCGCGCGAGGCTGGCGCCGAGGTCGTCGAAGCTACGGACATTCACGACGCGCGCGAGGAAACGGACCGCGTCCGGTTGAGAGCCCGCGACGGCCGCACGTTCGACGCGCGCATGGTCATCGCGGCCGACGGCGTCCACGGCATCGTCTCGAGACGGCTCGGGCTGTTGAAGGCCTGGCCGCGCGAGCAGCTCGCCATCGACCTGATGGAAGAGACGCCGAACGCGACGCTGCGCGCGGCCGACGCCGACGCCTTGTGGCTCAGCTATGGCTTTCCGGCCAGCTGGGCCGGCGGACCACGGGGGCTGACGGAGGGATACGCGTACGTGTTCCCAAAGCGGGAGCACGTCAACGTCGGCATCGGCTACCTCGCGCAGCAATACCGCACGAATTACCGGGGCAGCGCGTACTCGCTCCAGCAGGGGTTGATTGGCCGCCTGACGGGAGCCGGCATCCTCGCCGGGACCTCGTCTCGTCGACATTTCACGCCATTCCTGATTCCGGTCGGCGGTCCTCTCAGGCGCACGGGCACGGAGCGCGTGCTCGTGGCCGGCGACGCGGGCGGTTTCGTCAACGGCTTCAGCGCGGAAGGGATCTACTACGCGATGGTGTCCGGCGACCTGGCCGCAGCGTCTGTCGCCGACGCGCTCGCGACCAGGCGGCCGGCCCATTCCCTGTACCGCCGTCGCTGGCACGCCGAGATCGGCACCGAGCTCGAGGACGCGGTCGTCCTTCAGCGATCGCTGTTCGACGACACCCGCAAGATCGACGTACTCGTCGAAGCCGCCGCGAACGGAACGCCGCTCGTGGAGGCCGTCACCAGGTGGGCCAGGGGCGTCGAGACCTACACGGCACTTCGGCGCCAGATCGTCTTCCGAAATCCCTTCGTCGGCATCGTTCTTGGGGCCATGCTGCTGCAGAAACGATTCGAGGCAACGCAGGCGGCGGTTTTTCAGTCAGAACATTCGTGAGCCGGAACAAACGGTGTGCGGGCGCGTGCAAAAGCGTAATCGCGCGTGCGAAAAACCGTCGCGACCCGATGCGAACAATCGGGTAAGCTTCGATACTCCCGGGGGACAAGCGATGCGATCAGGCGATCCGCTTCTCGACCATCTGTTTCGGCGCGCCGGCTTCGGTGCCAGCTCCGCCGACCTGCAGGCCGTCGCCGGCATGTCGTATTCGACAGCCGTGGACTACTTCCTCGAATTCGAACGACAACCCGACGATGTCGATTCGAAGATCGGTCTGCCGGAATCGGTCGGCATCACCGCGCGAGGGCCGTTCTCTCCGAACACCAACATCGAGGACGCGCGGCAGCGATGGCTGTTCCGCATGGTGCACACGCGGCGCCCGCTGCAGGAGAAGATGGCGCTCTTCTGGCACAACCACTTCGGCGTCGGCTACTCGAAGGTCGCCGGCACGGTCGGCGCGCTCGTCGGCACGAAGATGATGGCGAACAAGAGCGGCGAGACCCCGGGTCCGCAGGGGCACTACGAGCTCGTTCGCCAGATGGCGCTCGGCAAGTTCCGCGATCTCCTGATTGCCGTCGCGCAGGATCCCGCGATGGTCGTCTTCCTCGATGGCCGGACGAACGTTCGAGCCAGGCCGCAGGAGAATTTCGGCCGCGAGGTGATGGAGCTCTTCACCTGGGGCCTCGGCCACTACGTGGAAGCCGACGTCTACGCCGCCGCGCGTGTCTTCACAGGATGGAACCTCCGCAACGTGCCCGGCCGCGACGGCGTCGATCCTGCGGCGTACCAGGAGTTCATCTACAACTCGGCGCAGCACGAGCCGACCGCCAAGACGTTCACCTTCGCGATCAACGGCGGGTCGACCACGATTCCCGCGAGAGCCGCCACGTCCGGGATGCAGGACGGCATCGATTTCCTGACGTCGCTTGCCAACCATCCCGAGACGGCGCGCCGCCTCGCGCGCAAGCTGTGGAACTTCTTCGTGTCGGATCTCGAGGACGCCCCCGCCGCGTTCGTCGACGGCGTGACCGACGTGTACGTCCGCAGCGACACCGACATGCGGGCGGTGCTGCGCTACGTCCTGAATTCGCGGTGGTTCACCAACCCGGGCAACTTCAACGCCCGCTACTCGTGGCCCGCCGAGTTCGTCGTGCGGACGATCAAGGAGATCGGGTGGGCGGGCTTCTCGGTGGACACGGCGCGCGTGCCGCTGACCAACATGGGGCAGACGCTGTTCGAGCCGCCGAACGTGGCGGGCTGGCAGCTGGGCCGCTCGTGGTTCGGCACCGGCGCGATGCTCGCGCGGATGAACTTCGCCGCGACGGTGGCGTCGAACCAGAAGTTCAACCTGGCGCGGTCGTTCAGCGCCGCCGAACGCGCGCAGGCCAGCCGGGTGCTCGACGGCATGCTGCAGCGGTTGTCTCCCGCGCCGCTTGCCGGCAACGAGCTGAGCGAGCTGCTTGCCTATCTGAACGCCGGGGGGGCATGGACGGGCTCCGACGCGCAGATGAACGCGAAAGCGCCGGGGCTCGCGCGGCTCGTCGCCGGATCCGGCGAGTATCAGTTCGTCTGAGGAAGGGACATGTCGAACAAGGTCACACGGCGTGAGTTCATTCGTGACGGCGTCGCGGCGTTCACGCTCAGCTTCGCCGCGCCGGCGTTCCTCGTGGACATCGCGCGCGCCCAGGGCGCCGTCTCGCGAAACCTCGTGGTCATCTACCTCGCGGGCGGCAACGACGCGCTGAGCACGCTCATCCCCTATACGGACCCGTTCTATTACAGCCGCCGCCCCGCGATTGCGGTCCCAACGGGGCAGGTGCTGCAGATTGGCAGCGACGCCTCGGGGAAGGCGCTCGGCCTCCATCCACGGCTGACGGGCCTGCAGACGATCTTCAACCAGGGGCGCCTCGCGATCGTCCAGCGCGCCGGCTACCAGAACTCGAGCCGCTCGCACTTCCAGGGCACCGACATCTGGGGCTCGGCGGACCCGAACAACTCCGGCGGCACCGGCTGGCTGGGCCGCTACCTCGATTCGCTGCCGTTCCCCAGCGACCCGCTCGCGGGTTGGAACACCTCGGGCGCCACCTATCGCGCGCTCACCGGCATCAGCATGTCGGTGCCGTCGATCACTGACCCGCGCAACTACAGTTTCGCCAGCCCGAACGTCGGCTCTGAAGCCATCAACGAGCGAAACTCCGCCATCCGCCTCGCGTCCATGGCCGGCTCCCGGCCGCACCTCTCGTTCGTCAACACGAGCGCGATGGAAGCGTTCGCGACGCTCGATCGCGTCGGCTCGGTCGTCAACTACGCGCCGTCGGTGACCTATCCGAACAACGGCTTCGCCCAGGCGCTGCGCACGGTGGCGGGCTCGATCGCCAGGGGGATCGGCACGCGCGTCTACTGGGTGCAGACCGGCGGGTTCGACACGCACTCGGGACAGGGCAACGCGGGCGCCGGCGCGTACGCCACGCTGATGTCCACCGTCGGCGACGGCCTGCTGGCCTTCCACAACGACCTGCAGAACCAGGGGCTGCTCGGCAGCACGCTGATGATTCAGTTCTCCGAGTTCGGCCGCCGCATTTCCGAGAACGGCAGCCAGGGCACCGACCATGGCGCCGGCGGCATGATGATGGTGATTGGCGGAGCGGTCCGCGGCGGCATCTACGGCACCGCGCCGGATCTCAATCCGCGTCCCGACAATCCGACGCTCGAGAACGGGGGCGGCGACGTCACATACGAGACCGACTTCCGCTCCGTCTACGCGAAGGTCCTCGATGGATGGATGGGGACGAACTCCACGTCGATCCTTGGAGGGGATTTCAGGAACGGCGCGCCAGCGTTCCTCTAGGACCACACCAGTGGCGCGGACCGTCATGGTTCGCGCATCCCGCCCGCGAGCCATAAACGCTCGCCCCACGGGTATCATCTCTCGCATGCACAAACTCTGGACGGCAGCCGCAGCGGCCGTCTGTCTCGTCACCTTCCTTCATGCGCAGCCGCGGGCGCAGAAGGACGACAGCGAGGCGAAGCGCGTGCGCGACGCCTCGACCATCTTCGGCGAGATCATGGCGGCCGAGGACAACGCGATCCCCACTGCCATTCTCAACAAGGCCAACGGCATCGCGATCTTTCCCAGCACGGTCAAGGCGGGGTTCATCGTCGGCGGCATGCGCGGCCGCGGCGTGCTCAGCGGCCGCGGCGCGGGCGGCTGGTCGTCGCCGGCGTTCCTCACGCTGACCGGCGGGAGCTTCGGGCTCCAGATTGGCGGGCAGGCCGCCGACATCATCCTGGTGATCAGCGGCGACCGCGGGCTCGAGAACCTCGTCAGCAACCAGTTCAAGATTGGCGCTGACGCGGCGATTGCGGCCGGCCCCGTCGGCCGCGATGCGCAGGCGGCCACCGACATCCAGCTGCGCGCGCAAATCCTGAGCTACTCGCGCGCGCGTGGCCTGTTTGCGGGCGTGACGGTCAACGGCAGCACCATCCGCCAGGACACCGACGCCAACGCCCGCTTCTACGGCGAACGGCTCACGACCAGGCAGATCGTCTTCGACGGCCGCGCGGGCTCGCCCGATCCGGTCGGCCTCTGGCGCGACGCGCTGGTGCGTTACGCGAAATAGCGTGCACCCATCCAATCGCCTCGGACGCTCGTAGAATTCAACGGGCACATGTGGCTTCTGGCGGCGCTCGCGCGGATGCAGCCTGCGGCGGAATCGCAGGCCGAGGACGTGGAATCGCTTCGCCGCGTCGTGTCGGGCGACCAGGCGGCGGCCGCGGTCCTGTACGACCGGCATGCGCGCGCGCTCTACTCGCTCATCCTGCGCATTCTCGGCGATGAGACCGAGGCCGAGGACGTGCTCCAGGAAGTCTTCGTCCAGGCGTTCCGGCAGGCCGGACGCTACGATGCCTCGCGCGGCGTGGTGGCCGCGTGGCTGCTCATGATGGCGCGCTCCCGGGCGATCGACAGGCTTCGTGCGCGGCGCTCGCGCGTCGAGGGACGCACCGGCGAGGTGCAGGTGTTGAACGACGTTCCGGACGCGCAGCCCGACGTGGCGTCCGCGCTGCTGGACGAGGAACGGACGCGCCTGGTGCGCGAGGCGCTCGCGGAGCTGCCGCTCCTGCAGCGGATGGCCATCGAGCTGGCGTACTACGAGGGGCTCAGTCACACGGAAATCGCGGAGCGTCTCGAACAGCCGCTCGGCACCGTCAAGACGCGTATCCGTCTCGGCCTGTTGAAACTGCGTGACGTGCTGAAACACCTCGACGCGCGAAGTCCGCGCGTTGGGAATCCCGCGGAGGGGCAGGCATGAGCATGCACGACGAGCTGAAGGCGAACGCCGCCGGCTACGTGCTCGGCAGCCTCGACGCCAACGACCGGCAGGAGTTCGAAGCCCA
>DASQAX010000509.1:0-5660 GCA_035635535.1 Vicinamibacterales bacterium
CATGCGAGGCGATGCCGACCACGAGCGTCGCAAACAGCAGCGGCGCGACGATCGTGCGGACCAGGCGGATGAAGATGGTGCTGAGGACGCGCAGCTGCGTGGCGGCGTCGGGAAAGAAGTAGCCGAACGCGCCGCCGACGATGATGGCGATCAGGATCCAGGTGGTGAGCGAGGGACGGCGCACGGGGGATGGTGGGTGGTTCGTGGTTCGTGGTTCGTGGTTCGACCACCCACCACCCTGCTATCGCGTATTACCGGTGAATGTCGGCGGCGTCGCGCGTGACGGCGTGACTTCGAACGAGAAGCGGAGCGCGGGAATCCGATTGCCCGGGTGGTCGTCCGCGTAGGTGAGCTGCGGCAGGCGATAGAGCTGCTGTCCACCGTCCGGCCCCTGGTAGATCCCGGGGTAGAAATCGATGAGATGCACACCGGGCGTGCCCGCCGCGGTGAAGTGAATGACGACGTCACCACCCGTGTTGAAGCCGCACGCGTAACCCATGTACGCGTTGTCGTAGGTCGCGACGTAGATGTTGTCGTACTCCGTCCAGCCGACGCCTTTCAGGTGAATCGTGACCGGAGTGCCGGCGGGTCCCGACGAGGGCGTCATGCTGACGATGGTCGTCTCGACGACGAACCAGGTCGTCGCGAGCGTGCGATCGCCGGATCGAACCGAGAGCGAGTGCCGTCCGCCGAGATCGTCGGGAATCGAGACCGGCATCGAGAGGCGGCCGTCGGCGGTCGTCGTCACCTTCGTGAGCTCGTGTTCGATCGGCTCGAAGCCGTTGCCGCTCACGCGGTTCCCTTCGTAGCTTCCCCACACGAGCGACACCGGCGTGTTCGCCGGCAGGCCGGCCACGTCGAGCGACGCTTTCGTGTTCACCGGCCCCTGTGTCGGCGTGATCTTCGCGGCGGCGCCGCCGACGCCCGTCGACGCGGGCACGGGCTGCCGCTGGTACGGCTCGGCGTAGAAGGCGGGTGTGGCCGCGCGGCCGGGCGTCACGCGAAACGCGAACTGCGGGACCGGAAGATACGCGTTCGGCGCCTGCTCGTGATTCAGGTAGCCCTGGCCCATGTAGCCGGTGAGCACGTTGATCGTGTGGTCGCCGGCCGGGCCCGTCGCGCGGAAGCGTGCGACCGCGCTCCCCTTCGTCCCCGCCGCCGTCACGTAGCCGGCCTGCTGGTTGTCCCAGTTCACCACCCACGTGCTTTCCATCGTCCGCCAGCCGAGCCCCTTCACGCGCAGCTCGATGGTGGTGCCGACCGGACCTTCCTTCGGCGAGAGCTCGAACGTCTGCGCGACCTCGACGCCGCCCTGCGCGAGCGTCGTGCTGCCGTCGCGCACGAACACCTCGTGCACGCCGCCGAAGTCTTCGGGAATCGCGAAGCGCGTGTTGAGGCGGCCGTTCGCATCGACGGTCGCCTGCGAGAGCGTGCGCGTCGTCTCCGCGTACTTCTTCCCGCGGAAGTGGAAGTAGTCCTCGATCACCCAGCCGCCTTCGACCGTACCCCAATCGAGCTTGACGGTCTTGTTCGGCGGCAGACCTTCGGCGGTCACCTCGACGCTCGTGCCGACGACCGGTTTCGGATGCTGTGTCTTGTCGTAGGTGAGGGTCAGGCGCTTTGGCGCGGACCCCGGGCTGGACGCTTCGGGCGCGGGGAAATGTGCGGGGCCGGGAAGGACGCGGTCGTCATCAGACGAAGCGCCAAGCCGGGTCCTTTCGGACCCGGGTTGTTCGGCGCGCCCACACGCGAACGCGGCGAGAGCAGCCAGGCATGCGGCGCCGACAAGAGCACCGGCGCGCATTGCGATCTCCTTCGCGCGCCTAGTTGCTCGACGGGCCGTCGGCGACGATCGTCAGCTGCGAGGCTTCGACGTCGAACGGCTTGAAATCGCCGGTGCGGCCGTACTTGTCCTTTGCGGTCACCGTGAACCGTACGATGCCCGTCGGGGCGTCGTTCGGCACGATCCACTTGGCGACCCAGAAGGTGCGCTCAGGCTGGGTCGCCGTGGCGCGCCACCGCATCGGGATGTCCTTCGTCTGGCCCGCGTAGGTGATGTGCACGACCAGCTGCGTGTCGGGCTCGGCGTGCTGACCGGTCTGCGGGTCGACCGCCTCGATGCGCCAACCGACCGGCTCGCCGCGCTTGTAGACGTTGTTCAGCGTGCAGTTCTTCGGCTTGCCGGGCCCGAAGAAGTACGTCATGTCACCGCGAAGAATCAGGTTGCCCGTCTTCGCGGCGGGCGCCTGGGCGGCGGCATGGAGCGAGGCGAGCGCGAGCCCGGTAACGATGACTGCGGCGGACAACGCGATGGTCAGTGTTCTGCGCATTGCGATCTCCTACTCGACGACCGTGAGCTGGGACGCCTCGAACGGCCCGTATTTGCCCGTGCGTCCGTACGTGAACGAGCAGATTTCTCCGCGAGAGTCTACTCGATTTACGGAAAGCCGGGGCCGGAAAATGCGATTATCGGCGGTTTCGGACCGATTCGCGGCCGGCGCGGAGGGCCGAGGCCACCGCCGCCTGCTGCTCTTCGGACATGCGGAGGCGGACGACACGGATGACGCGGCCTGGGGCGCTGACGACCTGCCGCTCGGAAATGCGGGAAGGCTCCGCGGCGTCGAGCGTGCGGGTTGCCGTGTGTCTCGTCTCGGCCATGTCTAGCTCGTCCTCGGCTCAGTATAGCGTTTGCCTACGAAGACGGCAATTCCGCGGACCGCGGCCAGGACCAGTTCCTGCCGCTCGGGCGTGAAGAAATCGCGCTCGTTCGCGTCGAGGAACAGAATCGCGTCGGCGCGTCCCTGCTGGTCGTACAGCGGAACCGCCATCCAGGTCATCGCGCCCGGATTGACGCGACGCGCCTGCGCCTCGGTGAAGTTCCAATCGGTGATGAGCTCCCGCACGTACGCCTCGTATTCGTCGTTCACACGGTCGGCGAGGAACGCGCCGTTCTCCCGCAGCGCCTTCCCGATGATGCCGGCGTTGGCCGGAAACCGGCGGCCCACCTTGCCCGTCGTCGTGTCGCCGATGTACTCCGTGACCTGCTCGAGCTCGCCGTCGAGCGGGACGTGAATCGCCAGGCGCAGCCTGCACGTCTCCGGCGCCAGCACGGCGTGCAGCGTGTGCAGGCATCCTTCGAGTTCGTGCGTCGACTGCTTCTTCCGCGCCGCGGCCAGTCCCACCGCCTGCTTGATGACGGAAAAGACGAGCACGCCGACGGTGCCGGCCAGCGCCAGCAGCGCCGGCACGAGACGATGCTGCGACCAGACGTTCCACGCTGAGGACAACCCGGCCACGGACGCACACAGCACGATGGCGACGTCGTAGGTGGGCGTCTGCGCGAAAATCCAGCGGGGCCCGCGCGGAGGTCGTGGAATCGCCACGGCGGCGCGAGTCTAGCATCGCGGGCTGCGGGTTATACTGGGAGGTCCTGCCGGCGCGATACGCGCATCCGTGCGGAAGTGGCGGAATTGGCAGACGCGCTAGCCTCAGGAGCTAGTGGCCGCAAGGCCATCGGGGTTCGAGTCCCCGCTTCCGCACCACTCGATTCGGCCGCTTCGCGGCCTCCCTCGTGGCAAGCCGTCCTTCTCTCGACATTCCCGATTGCTAATAGTCGGGGCTGTCCGTTCCGCCTTCGTGAACGCGAAGCTCATCATGAGTCGACCCGAGGGGTCGCAATCACTGTTCCAGGTACGACGCGCTCGAGCTCCCGAAATACTCCCCTACGCTGCGCGCTCGAGGATTGTGTCCATCCTACTTCTGCACGAACGCGGACAGCACGGCTCTCGCGACGAAGTCGGCGAGCAGGCGATTGGCTGTCACCGTGTAGTGGCAGCAGTCGTCAACGTAGACGGCCGCTCGCTCGTTGTCGAAGAGGTGCACCGCGTTGAACGCGCCGGGCTCGAGCGCCTTCTCGAGGAACGGATACCCGCGCTCGGCGCCAGGCTTGAACGGAGACGCGTCGTTGAACGCGACCCTCCGCTCGTCGTCGCCGAACGGGCGCGACGAGTAGTACTGGTTGGGCTGGAGGACGTGGATGT
Source organism: Vicinamibacterales bacterium (assembly GCA_035635535.1). Lineage (GTDB taxonomy): Bacteria > Acidobacteriota > Vicinamibacteria > Vicinamibacterales > UBA2999 > Gp6-AA40. The sequence goes on from DASQAX010000509.1 coordinate 4,041, forward strand.
AGGGGACGCCCCTCGGCGCGAGCAGCTGCTGCATCAGCAGCGACGACGCCCGCCAGTTGGCCGCGATGTCCTCGAAGGCCGCGTCGCCGCTGCGCGCTCTCACCTTCGGCGTCACGTGAATCACGGAGTTCGACGGCGGGTTCGACGGAAGCGCGTCGAACTCCACCAGCTCGCGCTGATGGCGCGCACGGAGCAGGAGGTAGTCGTGGCGCAGCACGAATTCGACGGACGCAAACGGCGTCCGGTTGCTCCGCGAGGCGATGGCATTCAGCCGCTGCTCGTCACGCTTGATGCGAGTCAACAGCTCGAGCTTCGCCGGCGTCAGCGTGGCCTGGTTGACGACGTTGATCAGCGGGTCGAGATGCTCGTGGCTCGGCATCGAGACGTCCCACCCGTACCGATCGTTGATGCCGCCGAGCGCCACCTCGTTGAACCCGTCGATGTTGACCACCGCGTCGAACGTCTGCCCGATCGACAGGAAATAGGCGAGCACGAGCAGCTGCTGCGGCTGCTTGTACCCCTCGTGGCTGAAGCAGAGCGTCACCGGCTCGCGGACCTTCAGGAAGCTCTGGCGGAGGTCCTCTTCGAACCGCGCGGCGCCAATCCGGCAGAAGTACGCGCCGACCGATCCGCCGAAGACGCCGACGACGAACTGGCCGTCGTTGGTCCTGGTGAACGGGTAGTCGTGCGCCGACGAGAACCCGAAGTTGTTGGTCGCCACGACCGGGCCCGAATCCGCCGTCTGCAGCTCCGGCGGGAGATCGAACGGAATCCCCGGGCGATGCGTCGGGCCGAAGTACGGATGCAGGCCGACGGCGGTCAGTCCCTTGTTCGGCGGCTCCTGGATGAGCGCAATCGTGGGCCGGTACGGATCGAGGTAGAAGAGCCAGCCGTGCTGGTAATAAAAAATGCCGAGCGCCAGCAGCTCCGCCGCGATGCAGAAGACCGCGATGTTGACGAGCACCACGAGCAGGGCACGCTTCACGGCAGGCGATCGACGGGAGCGCCGATGTCGACCAGGCGCATCGCGATGTCGTTGCCGCGAAGCACCTGCCGCTCCATCGGCTCGAGCCCTTCGTATTGATACGGCAGGAACTGAAGCGGGTGGCGGAATCGCATCACCTCGACGAGCGACGGCGGCAGCGGCGGCCGCGGCGCGCGCGGATGATACAGGTGCTGCGCGTTGAACAGCACCCACTGCGACTCGACGTGGTCGTGCGTCAGCGGCGGCCCCTGGATGGTGTTGTCGAAATCGATCGGTCCGTACTTCGACGTGATCTCCGAGATGACGTCGCGCGGGAACCGCTGCAGCAGCGGCTGTCGAAAGTTCCATGCGGCCTGCACGACGAGCGCCGCGACGCACGCCGTCACCATCCACGAGGGCCATCGCCGCCGTTCGAGCACTTCCATCGCCGCGGCCGCGGTCGCGAGACACAGGAAGGGAACCATCTGGCGCGACTGGCGCCCCATGACGACGAACGCGTGCAGGATGGCGGATGACGCCCCGAGGCCCAGATAGATGCACGTCGCCGCGAGCACCCATGTCGTGGCCGTCCGTCGTCGCGGTCCGTTCCAATCGGCGCGATCGAGGACGACGAAAAGCGCGGCGGCGAGCCAGAC
>DASQAX010000510.1:0-3789 GCA_035635535.1 Vicinamibacterales bacterium
CACGCCGACGTCAACAGCGCCCAGGCCGACGGTTCCACGGCGCTGATGCTCGCCGTGGAACGCAATGATGTGGAGCTCGCCACGCTTCTCGTCCGGGCGCAGGCGCGCGTCAACGCGGCGAACGACTACGGCGCCACCGCGATGTCCGTTGCCGCCTCGAACGGCAACAGCGCATTGATCACGCTGCTCCTCGAGGCGCACGCGGATCCGAACAAGGCGCTGCTGTCGGGCGAGACGCCGCTGATGACCGCCGTTGATGCCCACAACGCCGAGGCCGCAGGGCTTCTGCTCGCGCATGGTGCGGACGTCAACGCAAAAGAAACGAAAGGCGGTCAGACCGCTCTCATGTGGGCGGCTGCGAACCGCGAGCCGGCCATCGTCACGCTGCTGCTCGACCACGGCGCCGACGCTCGCGCCCGCTCGAAGCGCGGCTTCACGCCGCTCCTGTTCGCCGCGCAGCAGGGAGACGTGGAGTCGGGGCGGCTGCTGTTGCAAGCGGGCGCGGATGTCAACGACCGCAGCGGAAACGATCGCAAGACGCCGTTGATCGTTGCCGCTGCCAGCGGCGGCAAGGAGTTCTCCGCCCTGCTCCTCGATAAGGGGGCCGATCCCGATCTCGCCGACGAGGGTGGCTTTACCGCGCTGCACTACGCGGCGCTGGACGAGAGAGGCGCCGACATCGTGGGGACGCTTCTGACGCACGGCGCCCGTCCCAATCCGCGCACCACGAGGGATTCGCGCGAGTACGTCTACGCCGGCGTGAACCTCACGGGAGCGACGCCGTTGTTTCTTGCCGCGTCGCGCGGCCACGTCGAGACGGTGCGCGCGCTCCTTGCCGGCGGCGCCGATCCGTTGATGACGACGGAGAAGGGGACGCTGCCGCTGCACGTGGCGTCGTGGGGAGGCAGCCCCTACGCCGGGGATTGGACGGAGGACGAGAAGAAGAACCTGCTCGACGTGACCAGGCTGCTGGTCGAGCGGGGCAGCGATGTCAATGCGACCGGCGAGCACGGATGGACCGCGCTCCACGGAGCCGCATACAAGGGTGTGGATGCGGTGGTGCAGTTTCTCGTCGACCACGGCGCACGCCTGGAGGTGTTCGACGAGTACGGGCAGACACCATTGAGCATCGCCAACGCCGTGATCACGCCCGGCAGCAAGGACGCCTACTACCAGAGCTCACGCGTCGTCCGGAAGAGCACCGCCGATCTGCTGCTGAAGCTCGGAGCCAGACCGTTGTCCGAGTCGGGCGTTCAGATTTTCGATCGGTTCTACAAACAATGATGTTGAAGCTGATTTCTCGCCGCGAGCTGCTGAAGCGGGCGGGCGTCATCGGCGCCGCGGCTGTCGTGCCGGCAGGCGCACGCCATCCGTCCCACGGTGACGTGGCGTCCGCACCTCCGCAGGCCGCACCTGCTCGCGAACCGCTCGAGCATCTGACAGCGACGGAGTCGGACGTGCTCGAAGCCATTGTCGAGAGACTGATTCCGAGCGACGCGCACGGCCCTGGCGCGAAAGAGGCGCGAGCGGCGCGGTACATCGACCGGGCGCTTGGCGGCGCGCTTGCCTCGTCCCGTCCGCTCTATGCCGCCGGACTCGCGGCCGTCGAGCAGGCCGCGCAATCGTCCCGCGGGAAGGCGTTCAAGGATCTTCGTCCTGACGAACAGGACGAGATTCTGTCCAGCTTCGAAGCGGGAACGGTTCAAGGTGTCGCCGGCGCTGCGGCGTTCTTTGCGCTCGTGAGAGCACACACCCTCCAGGGGACCTTCTGCGATCCGTACTACGGAGGCAATGCCGGCTTTGTCGGATGGGAGTTGATCGGATATCCCGGCGTGCGGACACTCGTGACGCCAGACGATCAGCGGCTCGGCGCCGACGTGCCGTTCAATCACAAGTCGGCGTACGACTACGAGATGTTCACGAAGACCATCGCAAGCGCGGCACCGCTCGGGGCCATGACTCATGGCGACTAGGCTGAAAGAAACCGACGTCGTCATCGTCGGCCTGGGTGCGGTAGGCGGTGTTGCCGCGCTGCCGCTGACGCAGGCGGGTCTCGACGTCATCGGCCTGGAAGCCGGCGCCTGGCTCACGAAGCGCGACTTTGCTCCCGACGAGTTGCGCAACAACTATCGCGGCTGGCCGCAGTCGGCGCAGAAGGCCAACCAGGAGATCCCCACGCACCGGGCGACAGCCTCGTCTGCGCCGCTCCCGCGCCTCGCGATCCATCCGATGATGAACGGGGTCGGCGGCACGTCGCTCCACTATTGGGCCCAGAGCTGGCGGCTGAACCCGTGGGATTTCAAGGTCGTGAGCGAAACGACGCGGCGGTACGGGTCGTCACGCATCCCTGGCGGGTCGACCGTCGAGGACTGGCCGTTCGGCTACGAGGAGCTCGAGCCCTACTACGACAAGGGCGAAGTCGAGGTCGGAGTATCTGGTGCCGCGGGCAACGTGAACGGGACCATCGATCGACGCGGCAATGTCTTCGAAGCGCCGCGGCGGCGCGAATTTCCGATGCCCCCGCTCCGCGGCACGGGTTTCACCGACCTCATGGCGGCCGCGGCGCGGACGCTCGGCTGGCACCCGTTTCCGGGACCGGCCGCGATCAATTCGCGCCTCTATCAGAGTCGCGCGGCCTGCATGTATCACGGGTTCTGCAATCGAGGCGGGTGTCACGTCGACGCGAAGGGATCGACGGCCGTCACGACCATTCCGAAGGCACAGGCGACCGGGCGGCTGAAGGTCGTGACGCGCGCGCACGTGACGAACGTGGACGTCGACGGCGACGGCCGCGCGACCGGCGTCACCTATCTGGTCGACGGTGCGGAGTTTCAGCAGCCCGCCAGGGTCGTCCTGATCGCGAGCTACACGTACGAGAACGTCAGGCTCCTGCTGCTGTCGAAGTCGAAACCGTATCCGAACGGGCTGTCGAACAATCACGGCCAGGTGGGGAAGCATTACTTCAGCCACAACCAGACAGCAGGGGTGTCGGCGCTCTTCCCATGGAACACCAACAGCTGGTACGGCCTGCCGGCGCAGGGGACGGCCGTCGACGACTGGGCCGACGACAACTTCGATCACGCGGGCGTCGACTTCATCGGCGGCGGGAACCTGTGGGTCTACTCGGACAGGCGGCCGATCGCGGCGGCCAGCACGAGCACGTTCGGCAGGACGGCAAAATCGTGGGGCTCCGAGTGGAAGGCGTTCATCACGGACAACGCGGATCGAACCAACACGTCGTACCTCCAGAAGACGACGCTGCCGTACGAAGCGAACTACCTCGATCTCGATCCGGTCGTGAAGGATCCCCTCGGCTTCAACGTGTGCCGAATCACGGCGGAGTACAAGGAGAACGAACGGAAGATCGCCGCGTACATCCAGGACAAGATGGAGCAGTGGTACCGCGCGGCCGGCGCGATTGCGGTCGAGCGGGCGCCCGTCGGGCCGATGGGACCGTCGACGCATGCGTACGGCGGCACGCGCATGGGCGACGACCCCGGGACGAACGTGGTCGATCGGTGGGGGTTTTCGCACGAGGCGCCGAATCTCGGCGTGCTCGGCGCCTCGGTGATGGGCACCAGCGGCGCCCGCAATCCAACGCTGACCGCGCAGGCGCTCGCCTGGCGCACCGCCGAGCACCTCGCAAAAAGTTTCAATGCGATCGCGCGAAGGCGGACATAGGACCGCACGTTGGGCCGACCTGAAGGTCGGCCCCTACGACACGGTCTCTACGGACGTGGGGCCGGGCCTACGGTTGCTCTCCGGACGTAGGGGCCGACCTTCAGGTCG
>DASQAX010000511.1:0-3835 GCA_035635535.1 Vicinamibacterales bacterium
CACCTTGAAGTTGTCCGCGAAGCCGACGGCCAGCACGTCGCGCATCTCGAAGACGAACGTCCGCGGATCCGGCTGCGACGCCACGTACGGCACCGGGTCCGACGCCTCGATCGAGATCACGCCGGCGCGGTCGTCCACGCGCGACCCGATCCGCTTGAGGACGGCGGTGTCCGTGACGCTCGCGCGCAGCGGCACCATGGCGCCAAGCGCGAGCAGCGCGCCCAACACCGGCAATTTCCATCTGACTAGTCGACACTCCATTACTTGGCCTCTTCCGTGGTCGGTCGCAGTGGCTTGCGCACTTCGCGCTGCTTCTCGAGCGACAGCGGGTCGGTCACCTGTTGCGTGATGACCATGCTGTCCGGGGTGATCGTCCTGATCGTCCCGTCGAGCAGCTTGTCGCCCGCCTTGACGATGTAAGTCTTGCTGTCCGAACCCTGCAGGATGCCCACGAAGGCTCCCTTGCTCGCGATGGTGCCCTTCAGCGTCACCTCGCTCGTCTCGAGCCCCGCGAGGCCCGGCGGCCGGAAGCCGATGGCGTTCGAGCGCCCGATGTCGCTGCCGCGGCGCAGCAGGCTGACGAACGGATCGCGCCGTCCCTGCGGGTCGTAGGTGTAGCCCTGCGGCTCGAGCTGGGGACCCGCAGCCGGCGCGACCGGGGCGGGCGTCGTCCCTGCCGTCGGGGCGGGCGTCGGAACGGGTGCCGGCGATGGTGCCGGTTGCTGCGCGGCCACGAGCGACGAGGTCGCGAGCACCATCACGGAGGCAAACGAGCAAAGGCGGGGAATCAGGGTCATGTGCTATTCCGCCTTTGGTGCCGCGCCGGGCGCCGCTGGTGCGGCGGGCGCGCCGGCCGCGGGCTTCGGCTCGACCAGCACGAACGTCGTCGCGGTGCATTCCGCGGTGATCGAATCGCCGGGGCCGCCGTTGTCCTTGGCCTTGATGTGGATGCCGGTGACGTTGATGATGCGCGGGAACTTGCTGACGCGCTCGAGGAAGTTCCCGAGGTTGTGGTACGTCCCCTCGATCTGCAGGCCGATGGGCCACTCGGCGTACATCTGCCTGGTGGCGACCGCCTGCGGCGCGAAGCCGCGGATCGTCAGGTTCGACTGCGTCGCCATCCCCTGGATGCGGCGCAGCAGGTCGGCGACGTCCTTCTCGCTCGGGAGCACCGGGCGCAGGCGATCGAGCTGCGCTTCGAGGTCGGTCACCTGGCGACGGAACTCCGGCAGGCGGCGCGCGGTGGCGAGACCACGCTGGATGTCCGCGCGAACGGTGGCGAGCTGCGCCTCCCGCTGCGTGAGGCTCTCCTGCGCCGGCTTCACGTAGAAGTTCCAGAAGACTCCCGCACCGGCGAGCGACAGCGCGAAGAACGCGCCGAGCTGGCCGTACCACGGCAACTTGCTGAGGCTGAGGTTCACTGCCATTTAGCGCGCCCCTCCCGGGGGTGCGGGTCCGCCGGCTCTCGCGCCTGCGGCCGGTGGCGGTGGCGGTGCCTTCGGGTTCGGCACCAGCGACGCCTTTACCGTGAACTTGATCAGATCGACGCTCGGGCTACCGGCCGATGCCGCCTGTCCCGTCGGCGCCACGCTCTGGACCGTGCTGTTGACGATCTCGATCGGCTTCTGCAGCATCGGCGACATGCCGAGGTTGCCGACGAAATCCGAGAGCGAGATCAGCGTGGTGCTGTTGCCCGCCATCGTGACGTCGTTCCCCTTCTGCTCGAGATCCGTCAGCCAGAGCATGTCGGGCACGCTCTTGCTGATGACGTCGAGCATCTGCACGGGAATGCTCTGGCCGCTGCGAAGCTGCTCGATCAGCTGCACGCGCTGCTGCAGCTGCGCGCGCTGCGCGTCGAACTGGTTGACCTCGCGGATGATCGACTGCAGCCGCAGCTGCTCCTGCTGGGCGCGGAGGATGTCGGCATCGAGCTGCGTGGACTGCTGCTGCAGGGCGTAGTACCAGTAGCCGACGCCCACGGCGGTCAGCACGAGAATCAGGCTGCACGCCAGCGTCAGCCGCTGGCCGATGTCGAAGGCAATCGCCTTCTTCTTGACCTGCCGCTCGCCGCCGAGCAGGTTGATCCGAATCATCGGTCACCCACCTTCCGCAGCGCGAGGCCGACGGCCACGGCGGCGGTGGACGCCATGGTGGCCGCATCGCCGCCAAGCTTCTTGGCGTCCCACGTGACGGCGCGGAACGGATCGAAGTCCTCGACCGGCGCGTTGAAGCGCTCCTGGACCATCTCGTGGAAGCCGTCGACGCGCGAGGCGCCGCCGCTCAGCATGATGCGGTCGATCTGATCGGTTGACGCGCTCGCCTTGAAGAAGTCGAACGTCTTCTGGATTTCGAGCAGGACGTTCTCGGTGACCGCGTGCAGCACCGGCTGCGCCTCCTCGAAGGTCGCGCCGTCGACCGGGATGCCCTTCTTCAGCTGCTCGGCCGACTCGAACGGGAGGTCGAGCTCCTTCTGGACGGCCTCGGTGTAGGCGTTGCCGCCCATCGAGATGTCGCGGGTGAACACCGACTGGTCACCCTGCAGGATGTTGATGTTGATCGCGCCCGCGCCCGCGTTGAGCAGCACGACGACGCGGCCCGGCTCGAGGCCGTAGTTCACCTCGAACGCGTTCTGCAGCGCGAACGCGTCCACGTCCACGATGATCGGCGTGCGCCCCGACTGCGAGATGACGCTCGTGTAGTCGGCGATCTTTTCCTTCTTCGCCGCGACGAGCAGCACGTCCATGCTGCCGCGCGAGTTCGTGCCCGTTCCCGGGTCCAGGATCTGGTAATCGAGGTTCACGTCCTGGATGTCGAACGGGATGTACTGCTCCGCTTCCCAGTAGATCGACTCGGCCAGCTCGTTCTCGGTCATGACCGGCAGCGTGATCTTCTTGACGATCACGGCGTTGCCCGAGAGCGACGCGCAGACGTCCTTCGTCTTGAACGCCTTGTTGCCGTCGAACACGCGGCGGATCGCGTCGGCGACCGACCCGGCGTCGATGATGGCGCCGTCGACGATCGCGTCGGCGGGCACCGGCTCCGCCCCGAACGCGGTCACCCTGTACCCCTTGCCCGACGGCTTCAGTTCGACCGCCTTGACCGCGCTCGATCCGATGTCGAGCCCGACCACTGTCTTGGCTTTTCCGAAAAGCGGCATTGTTCCTCTGTGTTCACGCCAACGCGGCAACGGACGTACCAGTCAAAATTGCAATATCCGGCACGGTTCAGCCGAGCTGACCGGGTCTCGGCCATCACGAATGTGCAAGCAACACACGGATTCGTAAAAAGTCGATGTCCCGAAAATTGCTGTCGTGTTCAGTTATCGGCCGTTTCCGTCTCAGCAACACGATGGTGGCACCCGGCCGGTATCGGGGGTCAGATCTCAGGCGTCAGGCGTGGGTCAGGTCTGAGCCCGAACGGGCCCCCGCACCTGTTCGGTTGACAGTTTCCATAACCGTCCGTATCATTGAGGTTTGCGGTTGCAGGCGAAAGCATGTCGATCGCGTGCGGCCCAGTAGCAGGGTTCGTGTCGGTCGGGCCCCGAAGGAATCCCTTATTCATGCGTACGTTCGTGGCAAGCGCGAAGCGCGCGGACAGCCGGTGGCATGTCATCGACGCCAAGGGGCAGGTGCTCGGGCGGGTGGCGACGCTCGCCGCCCGGCTGCTGCAGGGCAAGCACAAGGCGATCTACACGCCGTACATCGACACGGGTGATCACGTCGTTGTCGTCAATGCGGCGGTGGTCAAGCTGACCGGCCGCAAGGAAGACCAGAAGATCTATCGGCACCACAGCGGGTACGAAGGCGGGCTGCGCGAGGAGCGCGCCGGGGTCGTC
>DASQAX010000512.1:0-4217 GCA_035635535.1 Vicinamibacterales bacterium
CGACCATCCGGACGGCGTTCACCTGGTCTGCGTGCTGAAGGGCGCGTTCGTCTTCCTCGCCGACCTCGCGCGCGCGCTTCCCGCCGCGACCACGCTCGATTTCATGGCGGTCTCCAGCTACGGCACCAGCACGAAGTCGTCGGGGCAGGTGCAGGTGATCAAGGACCTCGACAGCGCCGTCGAAGGACGCGACGTCGTCATCGTCGAGGACATCGTCGACACGGGGCTCACGCTGACGTACCTGCAGGACATCATCCGCGCACGCTCGCCACGCCACCTCCGGACCGCCTGTCTCCTGAGCAAGCCGTCGCGCCGCAAGATCGACGTGAAGGTCGAGTACATCGGCTTCACCATCGAGGACAAATTCGTGGTTGGATACGGGTTGGACTATGCCGAGCAGCACCGAAACCTCCCGTACATCGCTGTCATCGGCGACTAGGACGTCCCCACCCGGTCCGAAGGCCTCGCTGCTCAACTCCATCGTGTACAGGCCGGGCCGCGACCCGCTGCAGTTCTTCGCCGGTCTTGCCCGCGAGTACGGCGACCTCGCCTACCTGCGCATGGCCAACGAGCACCTGTTCGTCGCGAGCGACCCGGCCGTGATCAAGGACGTCCTCGTCACGCACAACCAGAATTTTCACAAGAGCCGCGGGCTCGAACGCGTGAAGGTCCTGCTCGGCGAGGGGCTGCTGACCAGCGAGGACGCCTTTCACCTGCGCCAGCGGCGCCTGATGCAGCCGGCCTTTCATCGCGACCGTGTCGCGGCGTACGCGGCCACGATGGTGTCGTACGCGGATCGGCTGCGAGGCGGCTGGACGGATGGGGCGACCTTCGACATGGCGCGTGAGATGTCGCATCTGACGCTCCTGATCGTCGGGAAGACGCTGTTCGACACGGACGTCGAAGCGCAGGCGCGCGACGTGGGCGAGGCGATGACGGGCCTGATGAACTCGTTCTGGACGCTGATGCTGCCCTTCGGCGAGCAGCTCCAGCGGCTGCCGATCCCGTACCTGCGGCGCGGCCGCCGGGCGCGCGAACGGCTCGACGCCATCATCTACGGCCTCATCCGCGAGCGCCGCGCCCGCCTCGGCGATCGCGGCGATCTGCTGTCGATGCTGCTGATGGCGCAGGACGACGAAGACAAGGGGCGCGGGATGACCGACCGGCAGGTCCGCGACGAGGCCATGACGATTTTTCTCGCGGGACACGAGACGACCGCGAACGCACTGACCTGGACGTGGTACCTCCTGAGCCAGTCGCCGGAGGTCGAGCGGCGGCTGCACGAGGAAATCGACCGCGTGCTCGGCGGACGCCTGCCGACGGTCGCCGACGTCGATCGCCTGCCGTACACCACGCGCGTCGTCACGGAATCGATGCGCCTGTACCCGCCCGCCTGGCTGGTCGGCCGGCGCGCCGTCGGCGAGTACAGCATCGGCGGCTATTACGTGCCGCCGCGCTCGATCGTCATCATGAGCCAGTGGATCGTCCAGCGCGATCCGCGGCACTACCGTGACCCGGAGCGATTCGATCCGGATCGCTGGACGCCCGAGTTCAAAGCCTCGCTGCCCCGGTTCGCCTACTTCCCGTTCGGCGGAGGCCCGCGTCAGTGCATCGGCGAGTCGTTTGCGTGGATGGAGCTGGTGCTGCTGGTCGCGACCATCGCACAGCGCTGGCGGTTCGACCTGGTCCCTGGCCATCCGGTGGTCCCGCAGGCCGCGGTGACGCTCCGGTCGAAGCACGGGATGAAGATGACCGCTACCGCCCGACCGCGGCGCTGACCTTCGCAGCCCAGGTCTTTGCCTCGCGCAGGACGGCCGCGCGATCGAGGGTCTGCACCCTCCGGTTGCGCATCAGCACCTTGCCGTTGACGATCGTCGTCTGCACGTCGTCACCGCGCGTCACGTAGACGAGGTGGGAGATCGGGTCGTACATCGGCGTCTGGCGTGCCGCGCTCATGCTGACGATGATGACGTCGGCGCGCTTGCCGGGCTCGAGCGAGCCAATCTGCTTCTCCATTCCGAGCGCCCGTGCACCGCCGATGGTCGCCATCTGGACGGCGGTCTTCGCGCTCACGACCGTCGGGTCCGACGTCGCGACCTTCTGCAGGAACGAGGCGGCCCGCATCGATTCGAACATGTCGAGGTCGTTGTTGCTCGCCGCCCCGTCGGTGCCGAGGCCGACCGCGACGTTGGCCGCGAGGTACGCCTTCACCGGAGCGATGCCGCTGGCGAGCTTCATGTTGCTCTCGGGATTGTGCGAGACGCCGACGCCGCGTGATTTCAGCAGGGTCATGTCGCTGTCGTTCACCCAGACGGCATGGGCGGCGACGACACCTGGTCCCAGGAAGCCGAGCGATTCGAGATAGGCGACGACGGTCGGTGAGCCTCGCTCCCGGGCGGTCGTCGCCTCCGACTGCGTTTCCGCCATGTGAATCAGCGTCGGTACGCCGTACTTCAACGACAGCGCGCGGGCGGCTTTCAGCGTGGCGCCGTCGTTCGTGTAGATCGCGTGCGGCGCCACCGCGGGTGTGATCAGCGGATCGTTCCTGAATGCGGTGATGAACGACTCGGCGTGGGCCAGCCCTTCCGCGGGGGTCTTTGCGTCGGCCACGGGGAACTGGATGATCGTTTCGCCCAGCACGCCGCGGAGGCCGGCGGCCTTCGTCTCCTTCGCAATCTCCTCCTCGAAGTAGTACATGTCCGCGAACGTCGTCGTCCCCGACTCGATCATTTCGAGCGCGGCGAGCCGCGTGCCCGCCCGGACGAATTCGGGCGACACGGTCTTCGCCTCGGCGGGAAACACATACTTCGTCAGCCACTCGTCGAGCGCGAGATCGTCCGCCAGGCCGCGGAACAACACCATGGGCGCGTGCGTGTGCGTGTTGACGAGGCCGGGCATGACAACCTGGCCGCCGGCATCGATCGTCTCGCGGCCGCGGAATTGACGGCGGATCGCGTCCGCGCCGTCCACCGCGACGATGTCGGCGCCGTCGATCGCCACCGCGCCTGGGCTGATGACGCGGCTGCCGGCGTCGGCGGTGACGACGATGCCGTTGGTGATCACCATCGACACCTGCCTCGGTGCCTGGCCGGAGACGACCACGCCCGCAGCGAGCACGGCCGCGGCGGCAACGAGGGATCCGCGCATAGAAGGCATTCTACCTATTGGGCTACGATCCGGTCGTGCCGGTTCACCTCATCGATCATCCCCTCGTGCACGATGCGCTGATGGAGCTCCGCGACGTGCGCACCGCGCCGCCGGAGTTCCGCCGCGCGGCCAATCGCATATCGGTCCTGCTTGCCGCGGAGGCGCTGCGGGACGTTCCATCGCGTCAACACACGGTGGACACACCGCTTGGGCCGGCGGACGGGACGATCGTGGACGGCGATGTCGTCGTCGTGCCCGTGCTGCGCGCAGGTCTCGGAATGCTCGACGCGGTGCTGGAGCTGCTGCCAGCGGCGCGCGTCGGCCACATCGGCCTCCAGCGCGACGAGGCGACGGCCATCGCGTCGAAGTACTACACGAAGCTCCCGCGCGATCTCTCCGAGAGCTTCGTGTTGATGATCGACCCGATGCTGGCCACCGGCGGCAGCGCCGTTGCCGCCATCGACCTGCTGAAGGCCGCCGGCGCCCGCACGCTGCGCATCATCTGCATCGTCGCGGCGCCCGAGGGCGTGGCGCTCGTCGAGCAGCATCATCCCGAGGTCGCCATCTACACGCCCGTCGTCGATCGCGAGTTGAACCCGCACAAGTACATCGTGCCGGGGCTCGGCGACTTCGGCGATCGGCTGTACGGGACGACATAGCCCCGCCGAAGGCGGGTGACGAGGCTTCGCTAGCTGCTGTGCTAGACTGAAATTTCGGTTGGGCGCTTGGCTCAGCGGTAGAGCATCGCCTTCACACGGCGGGGGTCAGTGGTTCGAATCCACTAGCGCCCACCACTTCTAACCCGCCTAGTTCACAACGACTTCGCCGCGGTCGGCGGCATCGGTCTCGCAAAGAGGCGGATGCTCTATCGGGGCCTCATTTGCAACGGGCTGCAACGCGGCGCCAAATCGCTTCATCGAGTCCTGCAGATGCGACGTGGTGACGTTCAGATAGATGCTCGTCGTCTTCGCGTCGGCGTGCCAGAGCATGGCCTGCACGTGATCCAGCGGCCAGCCTTGATCCAGAAAACAACTCCCGGCCTCCTGCCGCAAGTCGTGAAACACCGTAAG
>DASQAX010000513.1:0-2763 GCA_035635535.1 Vicinamibacterales bacterium
GAAGTTAGTCGTAGGGCACCGCTTTAGCGGCGCCGAACGGGCGGAACCGCGATGACTGCCGAAGGGGCGAAACCGCGATGAACATCATCGGAGTCGCGCGCCGTCGTGTGGACGGCCGAGCGGTGCCGAAGTCGTAGGGCACCGCTTTAGCGGTGCCGAAGTTAGTCGTAGGGCACCGCTTTAGCGGTGCCGAAGTTAGTCGTAGGGCACCGCTTTGGCGGTGCCGAACGGGCGGAACCGCGATGACTGCCGAAGGGGCGAAACCGCGATGAACATCATCGGAGTCCCGCGCCGTCGTGTGGACGGCCGAGCGAAGGTCACCGGCCAGACGAAGTTCGCGGACGACGTGATGCTGCCGCGGATGCTGCACTGCAAGCTGCTGCGCTCCACCATGCCGCACGCCCGCGTTGTGCGCGTCGATGTCTCTCGCGCGCTGGCGCATCCCGGCGTGCACCTCGCGCTCACCGGCAGGGACTTTCCGATTCCCTACGGGATTCTGCCGGTCAGCCAGGACGAGCACGCGCTCGCCCAGGATCGCGTGCGGTTCGTCGGCGACCCCGTGGCCGCCGTGATCGCGCGCGACGAGCTCGCCGCGTTTGAAGCGCTCGACCTGATCGAGGTCGAGTACGAGCCGCTTCGCACGTTCAGCAGCCCGGACGACAGCCTCGCCTTCCCCGAGCCGCGCATACACGAGTACGGCGACACCGGCAACATCCACAAGATCGTGTCTCTCGAGTTCGGCGAGGTCGAGAAGGCCTTCGCTGAATCCGATCGCGTGTTCGAGGACCTGTTCTTCTACGAGGGCAACACGCACCTGCCAATCGAACAGCACGCCGCCGTCGCCGCGAAGGATCCCGACGGCAAGCTGGTGCTCTGGTCCAGCACGCAGACGCCGCATTACGTCCACCGCGCGCTCGCGAAGGCGCTGGCCATGCCGGCCGCGCACATCCGCGTCATCGCGACCCCCAATGGCGGTGGATTCGGCGGCAAGAGCGACCCCTTCAACCACGAAATCATCGTCGCCAGGGCGGCGCTGCGGCTCGATCGGCCGGTGAAGATCTGTCTGACGCGCGAAGAGGTCTTCTATTGCCACCGCGGACGCCATCCGGTGCTGATGCACTTCAAGACCGGCGTCACGCGCGAGGGCGCGATCACCGCGATGCACGTGAGGACATTGCTGGACGGCGGCGCGTACGGCTCGTACGGCGTCGCGAGCACCTTCTACACCGGCGCGCTCCAGACGGTGACGTACCACATCCCGACGTATCATTTTCAAGGCTGCCGCGTCTTCACGAACAAACCGCCATGCGGCCCCAAGCGCGGCCACGGAACGCCGCAGAGCCGCTTCGGCCAGGAGATTCAGCTCGACAAGATCGCCGAGGGGCTGTCGCTCGATCCCGCGGACCTGCGCCTGCGCATCGTCGAGCAGCCGGACACGCTGACGGCCAACTACCTGCGCGTCGGGACCATCGGCCTCGCCGAGTGCATTCGCCGCGTCACACGGACGTCCGATTGGACCAACAGGTTCCGCAAGCTGCCGTACGGCCGCGGCGTCGGCCTCGCATGCTCGTCGTATCTGTCCGGCGCGGGGCTGCCGATCTACTGGAACGACATGCCGCATTCGGGCGTGCAGCTCAAGCTCGATCGAAGCGGCGGCGTCACGGCATTTTGCGGCGCCACTGAAATCGGCCAGGGATCAGACGATGTGCTCGTCGCGTGCGTGGCCGAGGTGCTCGGGATCGAGCCGATTGATATTCGCGCCGTCACCGGCGACACCGATCTCACGCCGGTCGACCTCGGCTCGTACTCCAGCCGCGTGACGCTGATGATGGGCAACGCGGCGATACAGGCGGCCGAGCGCGCGCGCGACCAGCTGGCCGACGCGGTCTCGCGCAAGCTGGCGATTCCAAAGGATCGGCTCGTCTTCGCCGAGCGGAGGGTGTTCGACACCGAGAATCCAGCCGCCGGAGTCAGCTTCGCCGAGGCGGTCCGTCTTGCCGAAACGATGTTCGGCACGGTCGGCACGACGGGCTCGTACACGCCTCCGCGATCGGCCGCGCGCTACAAAGGCGGCGGCGTCGGACCTTCGCCCACCTATTCCTACTCCGCGTCGATCGTCGAAGTGGAGGTCGATCCATCGACCGGGTGGATCCATGTGCCGCGCGTCTGGATCGCCCATGACATCGGCCGATCGCTCAACCCGACGCTCGTGCGCGGGCAGGTCGAAGGCAGCGTCTATATGGCATTGGGCGAAGCGCTGATGGAAGAGCAGACGTTCCGCCGTCTGCCGCCGAAGCTCTCGCACGCGCTCGTGCACAAGTTTCCGTCGATGCTCGAGTACAAGAGCCCGACGACGCTCGACATGCCCGAGGTGATCACGGAGCTGGTCGAGAACCCTGATCCGCGCGGGCCGTTCGGCGCGAAGGAAGTCGGTCAGGGCCCGCTGCTGCCGGTGATGCCGGCGGTGGCGAACGCCGTCTACGACGCTGTCGGCGTGCGCATCGACGAAGTCCCCATCACGCCGGAGAAGATCCTGAAGGCGCTCGACGCGAAGGCACGGGGCCAGGCGCCGCGATACGGCCCGGCGCGGTTCCCCGACATCGCGTGGCCCGAAGCGCTCCAAGTGCCGCCACCCTGGCAGGGCGGTGATGGCAAGGCGGTCAACGATCGCTCACCCAGAGGCTCGCGCTACGAGAGGCCAGAGACCCCCGCGGCGGGAACCCGGGAGACGCCCGCTGCAGGAGCCGTAGCGCGAAGGCTTCA
>DASQAX010000514.1:0-3904 GCA_035635535.1 Vicinamibacterales bacterium
TCGCGCACGCCAGCCGGCCTGCGCTTCAGGCTTCGGAGCGGATGTTGCCCGCGCGCGGTCCTTTCGCGGACGGTTCTTCGTCGAAACTGACGCGCTGACCCTCGTTGAGCTGCTCGAACGCGCCCGACGTCACCGAGCTGCGATGGAAGAACCACTCCTGGCCTCCATCGTCACGGATGAAACCGAATCCGCGGTCCCTCACTAACCGTTTAATCGTCCCGTTCGCCACGTCGCCGTTACCTCCGCGGCCGTCCCCAGACGGCCTCGGGGTTACGTCATCAAACTCCGTTCCACGCACAGGGCCGACCTGAAGGTCGGCCCCTACGATTCGTGTAGAGGTCGGCCCCTACGTCATGGATTCGCGTAGAGGCGGACCTGTCGGGCTGGCCGCAGGGCTGGCCGTAGAGGCGGACCTTCAGGTCCGCCTACGTGAACAGTCTTCGCCATCCGGATAGCGGTTTCAGCTCGCCCGTCGCCGGCTGAAGCGTGAGGACGCGTGGCGCGACCCGGGCCGCAAATCCCCGGTCGGCCGTGAGGACGACGCTGGCGAGACGGCGCGCGGCGACGATGCGCGAGTAGTCGGCGGCGAAGCGGCTCACGTCGGCAGGCTCGAGGAGCGCGTTGGGATGCTCGGACAGGAGGATGCGGGGGGCCGGCGCGAGCGCACGCCCGAGCCGCAGGCGCAGCCGGCCTGACGAGCTGAGCGCGCCGACCGGCCTGGCCATGTCCGCGCTCGACAGCCCGACCTCCGCGGCAACCGATTCCACCTTTGCGCGAACCGAGCTATCCACATCATGAAGCGCCAGCGTCAGCGGCATCGTCAGGTTCTCTTCAATACTCATGTTGTCGAGGACGACGGCGCGCTCGCTGAGCAGGCCGAAGACGTCGAGCGACGAGAGCCAGGCGTCGGCGTCGGCGATGGTCGTGGTCGGCCGGCCGAAGATCCGGACCTCGCCCGAGTCGGGAACGGTCGCCGCGGTGATCAGGTTGACGAAGACTTCGGCGGCCGCGCGATCGAACCCGAGCAGCGCGACGGATTCGCCTTCGCGGACGTCGAGCGAGCGGATGCGCAGCGGCCGGAGCGCGTGGTAATTCTTCTGGACATCGCGCACCGCGATGGCGAGGACGGACGAATCAGGCATGCGGCGCCGCGGCGCGAAGCCGGCGCCACGCGTCGGCGGGCAGCGTCACGGCACCCGGCTCCCACCCGTGCGACGGGTCGCCATGAAAATCCGAGCCGCCCGTGACCAGCAGCGTCAGTCGAGACGCCACGTCGCCGTATCGCTGCGTTGTCGCCTTGTCGTGATCGGGGTGGAAGACCTCGAGCGCGTCGAGGCCGGCGTCCGCGTACCCGGCGATGCGCGCGTCCACCGCCGTCTGTCCCGGATGCGCCAGCGAGATCAGGCCGCCGGCGGCGTGCACGATGGCGATCACGTCTTCGGGTGCCGCGCCGGCGCGCGGCACGAACGCCGGACGCCCGATCGCCAGCCAGCGGTCGAACGCGTCGTTCGAATCCACGACGTAGCCGGCCGCGATCATCGCGCGAGCAATCTGCGGGCGGCCGACCGAGCGCCCGCCTTCTGCATTCGCCACCGCGAGCAGCGGCGTGATGTCGATCGGCATCCCCAGCCGCGCAAGCCGATCGCCGACGGCTTTGACACGCTCGATTCGCTGGGCGCGCTGACGGGCCAGGAAACCTGACAGCGGCGCGTCCGCGGGGTTGACGAAGTAGCCGAGCATGTGGACGTCGCGCCCGTCCTCGACGGCGGTGATCTCGATGCCCGCAATCACCTCGATGCCGCGGGCGCGCCCCGCCGCCGTCACCTCGTCCACGGCGGCCGTCGTGTCATGGTCGGTCACCGCGATGACGGTCAGCCCCGCCCTCGCGGCGCGCTCGACGAGCTCCGCCGGCGTGCAGCGGCCGTCGGACGCGATCGTGTGCAGATGGAGGTCGATCACCGCGCGGACGCGCGGTGCGAGGCGGACGACTGTCGAGGCACCGCCTTCCGGCTGCGCCCCTGCCGCTTCACGAGCGCGCGGTATTCGCGCACCAGCAGGTCGAGGTGAGCGCGCTCTTCGTCGGCGAACTCGAGGAAGATCTGCTTGCCTTCCGAATCGTCGAAGCGCTCGCCGTACTTCTTGAAGAAGCGGTGCGAGTTGCGCTCGCAGCGGATGCCGATGAGCAGGGCCTGCTGATCGTTGACGCCGCGCAGGAGCCGGTCGGCCCCTTCGGCGAACAGGCCGTTCGCCGCGCCCTTGAAGAAGAGGAACGTCGGCCGCGATTCGAGCTCCGGGTCGCGCGCGAGCAGCTCGCGGTAACGCCCTTCGAGCTTTCCGAGGTGCTCCTTCTCCTCTCCCGCGAGATCCTGGAACACCTTGCGGCCGCGCGCATCGCGGGCGACGCGCGCCGCGCGCGAGTAGAACTCGAGACCGCTGCGCTCGGTCGCAATCGCAATCCGCAGCGCGTCGCGCGCAAACAGCAGGTCGGTGTGGCCGGGCTCCGACGAGCCGTGGCGTCCGGTCCGGCACTCTTCGCACGTCCCGTAAATCTGAACGACGCTCTGCGAGGGACTGAAGCTGCGCGCGGTCGCCACCTCCTCGACCAGCGCCTCGATGTCCGAGCTGAGGAACTCGAACGAATGGTTACAGGACTTGCAGATCAGGTGGAAGTGCCGCGGCTGCCGGTAGGAGTGCTCGAAGCGGAAGCGGCCTTCGCCGAAATCGACCTTACGCGCGATGCCGGCGTCCACCATCCACTGCAGCGTGCGGTAGACGGTTGCGCGGCTGATGTGTTGATCTTCGCGGCGAATCAGGTCGACGAGGTCGTCGGCGCTGAGGTGCCCTTCCTGACGCAGGAACACGTTGATGATCTGATCCCGCTTGCTCGACCGCTTGCCGCCGTCCGGCTTCAGCCGGCTGAGATCCGGAAGGTTGCTGGTCATCGCGGTACCTCAGCTGCCGAGCCGACCCGGGCGGGGTTAGACGCTGAACGAGCTGCCGCACCCGCAGGTGGATGTGGCGTTCGGGTTCTTGATCGTGAAGCCGCCGCCCGTTACCGTGTCGACGAAATCGACCTCGGCACCCTTGAGGTAGCTGATGCTCACCGGGTCGATGAAGAGCCTCACGCCGTTGGACTCGAAGACCTGGTCCCCGACGCCGCCGCTTTCCTCGATCATCAGCCCGTACTGGAACCCGGAACAGCCGCCGCCCTGCACGAACACCCGCAGCCCGCTGCCGACCTTGCCCTCTTCCGTGAGCAGCTCGTTGATCTTCGAGGCTGCCGTGGTCGAAACATTCACCATTTTTTCGATTCTCCAGGGGAAAGAAGCCCCCCAAAATTATAAGCGGCCGCTCCCGGCAGGTTCAAGCCGAGACGCCAAGCGCCTCCAGCTCTTTGGCCGATTCCTGCTCGATTTCCTTGTGCAGGCTGTTGCCGTGGGCGTCCATCGTCACAATTGCCGGGAAATCTTTCACGGTCAGGTGCCACATTGCCTCCGGCGTGCCGAATTCCATCAGTGAGACCCCCTCGACCCCGGTAATGGTCCGGGCATAGAACTGGGCCGCGCCGCCGATACCGTTGAGATATACCGCCCCGGCCTCCTCGAGCGCCGCCAGCGTTTTCGCGCCCATCCCGCCTTTCCCGATCACGGCGCGTACGCCGTACCGCTTGATGACGTCGGCCTGATAGGGCTCCTCGCGGATGCTCGTCGTCGGCCCCGCGGCCGTCACACGCCAGCCGTCGCCTTCCTTCACGACGACGGGCCCGCAGTGATACAGGACGGAGCCGCGCATGTCCACGGGCGGATCGTGTTTCATCAGGTACGCGTGCACCTGGTCGCGCCCCGTGAACATGCGGCCCGACACGAGCACCACGTCGCCCACCTTCAGCGAGCGCATCTGCTCC
>DASQAX010000515.1:0-15026 GCA_035635535.1 Vicinamibacterales bacterium
GCAAGCTCTTCAACCCGCTGCTGCGGCTGCTGTTCAACCCGACGCCGATCGCGCACGCGCTCGCGCAGCAGTCGCGGCTGAACACCGAGCTTCTTCAGCGGGAGGCCGAGCGCGACCGCCGCCAGGCGGAGTGGAACGCGCTGCACTACGAAATCCTCCAGCGGCTGGCGCTCGACGTCTCGCGCGCCAGCGTCGAGTGGCAGAGCCTCTCGCTGCGGGTCGAGTCGCTGGGTGCCAAGGTCGACTTCAACGAGCGGCGCGTCCGCTCGATGGAAGGGACGCAGGCGCGGCCGCCGCGGCCGCAGGAGAGCACACCGGCGCCCCAGCAGACAGCCGCAACCGTAACCACCACAACCGATCTCGTGCCGCAACAGCCAGCACCAGCAGAGGGTCAGCCGGCAGGTGAGCCGCGACGGCGACGCCGCCGGCGACGCGGACGGCGCGGACCTGGCGCGGGCGCACCGGCGGACGCCGCAGCCGCCAACGCCAATGTGGCGACCGCTGCTGTCGGGGACCTCGAAGAGAACGACGCCGAAGGTGACGACGGGTTCGAAGAGGAGGCCGCCGCGCCGACGCCGTCGGCGGAGGCGGAAGGTCCGCCTCTGCGACCGGAGCCCGTGCCGCTCGATCACCAGCTGCCGCCGGCGACCGGGCAGAGCGAGGAACCTGCGGCCGTGCCGGAGCCGTTTCGCGCCGAAGAGGCTCCGCATACCCCTGAGGAATGAAAGTCGCGATCGTCGTGCAGCGGTACGGCGCCGACATCAACGGCGGCGCCGAGCTCCACGCACGATATATCGCCGAACATCTGGCGCCGCACGCCGAGGTGCGCGTGCTGACGACCTGCGCGCGCGATTACCTGACATGGCGCAACGAATTTCCTCCGGGTGCCGACCGCGTGAACGGCATCCCGGTCGAACGATTCCCGGTCGAACACGAACGCCGCGACGCGGAGTTCGGGCTCCGCTCGGATCATGTGTTCGGCCGCCGGCACTCGCTCAACGATGAGCTCGAGTGGCTCGACAGCGAGGGTCCCGCGAGCCCCGCGCTGGTCGATCGGCTGCGGATCTCCGGCCCCGAGTTCGATCACGTCCTCCTGTTCTGCGCGCGCTACTACCATGCGTACCAGGGCGCCCGCGCCGTTCCCGAACGCGCCATCCTCGTGCCAACCGCCGAACGCGATGCCGCGCTCGGCCTCGCGATGTTCGGGCCCATCTTTCGTGGGGTGCGCGCGATCATGTACAACTCTCCAGAGGAACAGGTGCTGATCCAGGCGGCGGCCTCGAACGAGCACGTGCCCGGCGTCGTCGTCGGCATCGGCTCGGAGATTCCCGGCTCGGTCGATCCGCGGCGGGCGGCCGCGACGTTCGGCCTCACGCCGCCGTACGTGATCTACGTCGGCCGCATCGATGCCAACAAGGGATGCGTCGAGCTCTTCGACTTCTTCGTCCGGTACGCGGCCGCGCGGCCGGCGGCGCCGACCCTGGTGCTCGTCGGCACGCCGGTGCTCGCCATTCCCCAGCACCCGCGAATCAGGCATCTTGGCTTCCTGGACGACCGCGACAAGTTCGACGCGATAGCCGGCGCGGCGGCGCTCGTCATGCCGTCGTACTATGAAAGCCTGTCGATGGTGGCGCTCGAAGCCTGGGCGGTCGGCACGCCCGTGATCGCCAACGCGCGATGCGACGTCCTGCTCGGGCAGTGCCTGCGCAGCAACGCGGGCCTTTACTACGGCAACGCGGCCGAATTCGGAGCGGTGCTCGACATGGTGCTCGACGACCGGGCGCTGGCCGCGCGCCTCGGCCGCAACGGCCGGCAGTTCTACGAACAGCACTACAGCTGGCCCGTCATCGAACGGAAGTATCTCGACATGCTTGCCTCGCTTTCGTCCAACCCGCCTCCGCACCGCATGGAGAGGCTGCCCGGATGGCTCGCGCGCCGGCAGCGCTCGCTTCGTCCGGCGGCGCAGGTGCTCGACGAGCTGCCGTCGGGTCCTGTCATCGGGGTGCTCGCGTGAAGTTCGCCTTCGTCACGCCACGGTACGGCGGCGAAATAGCGGCGGGCGCCGAGCACGCGTGCCGCCTGCTCGCCGAGCAGCTCAGCCTGCACCACGACGTCGAAGTGCTGACGACCGCCGCCCGCGATCCGCGGACGTGGAAGAACGAGTACGGGGAAGGCGCGGACCGCGTCCGCGGCGTGCTCGTGCGCCGCTTCACGGTGAACCAGCCGCGCGACGTCAACGCGTTCCGCCAGTTCTCCGATCGCATCCTCGACGCGCCGCGGTCTCGGGCCGAGGAGATGGAATGGGTTCGCCGGCTCGGACCATCCGTGCCAGGCCTGGTCGAGCACCTCAAGCGGCAGAACCGCTCGTACGACGCGATTGTCTTCTTCTCGCTCGTTCACTGGACGACGGTTCACGGGTTGCCGGTCGCGCCCGAACGCAGCATCCTTTTTCCATGCCTGCGTCTCGGTCCGGTCCTGCGCTTCGGCCTGTGGCCGGATCTGCTCGCCTCGGCCCGCGCGATCGGACTCGTCTCGGGCTCCGAGCGCAGGCTGCTCCGCTCGTACCTCGGCGTGAACGCCGCGAGAGAGGAGCTTGTCGGGGTCGGCATCGACCCGTCGCACCGCCAGGCGTATCCACGCCACCAGCAGGACCCCGCCGACGAACCGGCCGCGGACGACGAGAGCGCCGCGCAGCCAGACGAGGCCGTCGACCCGGACGACGACCGCGCCGATCGCGGCATCCCGTTCCGC
Organism: Vicinamibacterales bacterium; assembly: GCA_035635535.1. GTDB lineage: Bacteria > Acidobacteriota > Vicinamibacteria > Vicinamibacterales > UBA2999 > Gp6-AA40. Next base: position 2,752 of record DASQAX010000515.1, read on the forward strand.
CGCCGGCATCGCCTGTACGGATCGCTCGTGCTCTACGGCGGACGCGTGGAGCCCGACAACGGCTGCGAGGAGATGCTCGAGTACTTCGACAGCTATGCAGCCGGCGACGGCGACACGGCGCTCGTGCTGATGGGCGTGAAGATGATCAAGGTCCCGGACGCGCCCTACCTGCGGCAGGCCGGCATGCTGCCCGACCGCGAGCGAATGGTGGCCTACGAAGCCGCCGACGTGACGATTGCCCCCGGCTCGGACGACCCGATCGCGCTGTCGGTGCTCGAGAGCTTCGCGGTCGGCACGCCGGTGCTCGCCTGCGCCCGCAACGACGCGGCCGTCGAACATTGCCGTCGTGCGGGCGGCGGGTTGTATTACGGCAGCCGCGAGGAATTCGTCGATGCGCTGCGGATGCTGATGACGCGCAGCAAGCTGCGCGAACAGCTCGGTGAAAGCGGCCGGCAGTACGTCCGCCAGTATTTCCGGTGGGAGGCGGTGCTAGGACGGTTTGAGCGTCTCGTCACCCTGGTACGAGGCCGCGGCTGACGTGGTTTCGTCATCCTCGCCGCCCGCGGGGCCCTTCCGCCCGCGACGCACCCCGATGTCGTACCGCTTGATCATCTCGTTCAGCGTCGTCGGCTTGATGCCGAGCAGCTCCGCCGCGCGCTTCTGAACGCCGCCCGCCGCCTCGAGCGTCGATTCGATCAGGCGCTTTTCGACGTTCGTGATGACGTCCTTGAACGAGATGCCTTCCGGCGGCACGACGAACTTCGGAATCTGGAACGCGGGCGCCGTGCGCACGTGATCGGGGATGAGATCGACACCGATGCGCGGGCCGGTGGCGAGCACGACCGCGCGCTCCATCACGTTCTCGAGCTCGCGCACGTTGCCGGGCCAGTGGTACTCCATCAGCAGGTCGAGCGCCTCCGGCGCCAGCTCGAGGCGGGCCTTGTTGTTCTCCTCGCCGTACTTCGCCAGGAAGTGCTGTGCGAGCACCGGGATGTCTTCCTTCCGCTGGCGAAGCGGCGGCAGGAAGATGTTGATGACGTGCAGCCGGTAGTAGAGGTCCTCGCGGAAGCGGCCCGCCTCCATCATCTGCTTCAGGTCGCAATTGGTCGCGGCGATGATGCGGACGTCGACCTTGATGGTTTCCATGCCGCCAAGGCGCATGAACTCGCGTTCCTGGATGACGCGCAGGAGCTTCGCCTGCGTCTCGAGCGGGATGTTGCCGATCTCGTCGAAGAAGATCGTTCCCTTGTCCGCCATGTCGCAGAGGCCCTTTTTCGGGTAGACGGCGCCGGTGAACGCGCCCTTGACGTGGCCGAACAGCGTCGACTCGAGGAGCTCCGGCGAAAGGTTGCCCGAGTTGACGGTGACGAACGCCTTGTCGGGCCGTGACGAGTGCGTGTGGATCGCGCGCGCGACCAGCTCCTTGCCCGTGCCGCTCTCGCCGGTGATGAGGATCGTCGATCGGCTCGGCGCGGCCTGGATGATCAGGTCGAAGACCTGCTTCATCTTCGGGCTGCGGCCGATGATGCCGGCGAAGTTGTGCGTCTGCGCCTGCAGGTTCTGCTTGAGCGCGGTGTTCTCGGCGATCAGCTGCCGGCGCTCCACGGCGTTGCGGATGACGACGAGCACCTCGTCGTTCTTGAACGGCTTGGTGATGTAGTCGAACGCGCCCCGCTTCATCGCCGCGATGGCGTTCTCGACCGACGCGAACGCCGTGATCATGATGACCGGCAGGTCGTCGTCGAGCTTTTTCAGCTCCTCGAGGACGGCCATCCCGTCCATGCCCGGCATCATCACGTCCACGATCGCCGCGTCGAACGGGATCGACTTCGCCAGCTCGACGCCCTCGGCGCCGCCCTGCGCCACGCGCACGGAGTACCCCTCGCGCGAGAGCAGCGTCTCGAGGATCTCCCGCATGATCTCTTCGTCGTCGATGATGAGGATGGATCCGGTGCGGGCCATTCAGCGTGCTCCCGCCTTCAGTGGACGGCGCGGGCCAGCCGCTCGGCCGGCGCCAGCGGAAACCGCAGCGTGAACCGCGTGCCCTGGCCAACGCTGCTGTCACAGTCGATCGTGCCCTCGTGCTCGCGGACGATGCCGTAGGTGATCGACAGGCCGAGACCCGTGCCGTGGCCGATGGCCTTGGTCGTGAAAAACGGATCGTAGATGCGCGCGAGGTACTCGCTCGGTATGCCGGAGCCCGTGTCGGACACCTCGACGACGGCCTGCCCGTTGTCCGCGCGGGTCGTGACCGACAGCCAGCCGCCTTTCGGCATCGCGTCCTTCGCGTTGAGGAACAGGTTCAGGAAGACCTGCTGGAGCTTCTGCTCGATGCCGAGCACCGCGACCGGCTGGTCGCTCAGCTCGCGCCGGACCGTGACGCGCTGCAGCTGGAACTGGTGCTCGAGCAGCGACAGCACGTCCGCGATGATCGTATTGACCTCGACGGCGCTGACGTCGGGCGCTGTGTTGCCCGGCCGCGACAGGTTGAGCAGGCCGTTGACGATCTTCGCGGCGCGGAAGGTCTGCCGCTCGATCTTCTCGAGGACCTTCGTCTTCGGGTCCTCGGGGTCGGCGCCTTCGAGCAGCATCTGCGTGAAGCTGGAGATGCCGGTCAGCGGCGTGTTCACTTCGTGCGCCACGCCCGCCGCCAGCAGCCCGATCGACGCCATCTTCTCGGAAATCTGGAGCTGCTCTTCGAGCTGCACGCGGCGCGTGACGTCTTCGACGATGACGATGGTGCCGACGGTGGTCAGGCCGCTCTCGGCGGCGGCACGCAACGGTACCACCGCGGCGTTGACGATCAGGGGCGAGGCGCCGTCGACGCGCCGCCCGAGCTGAAGACGTGACAGCGTCGTGCCCAGCGGAGCGTCGCGGCGCGCCGCGCGGACGGCTTCCACGAACGGCGCGTCGAAGAGGTCGTCGAGGCGGCGGCCCGTCGCGTCACCTTTCGATACGGCCGACAGCGCTTCCATCGCGGGGTTCCAGCGCACGACGCGATCGCTCAGGTCGAGCACCAGCAGGCCGTCGTCGAGCGATTCGAGGATGTTCTCGTTGAACGCGCGCATCCGGTCGAGCTCGAGCGCCTTCACGTGGAGCTGGCGGTAGAGACGCGCGTTTTCGAGCGCGGTCGCGATCTGTCCCGCGACGGCGCCGAGCAGTCCCATGTCCTCGCTGTTGAGCGGCTCGCCGGTGTCCTTGCGGCCGACCGCCAGCACCGCGATGGTGCCTTCCTTCGCGATGCACGGGACGAAGTAGTACAGGCCGGCGTCGCGCCAGTACTCGACCTCCTCGACCGCAAAGCGCGTCGACGCGATCGGATCGTCCAGCGCGACGATGTGCCCGTCCTGCAGGCGCTCGCCGATGCCCGAGCGCTTCGGCAGCGCCGGCGGGTGGCTGTCGCCGAACCCGGATGCCCTCACGGAGCCGTAGTACGGCGCGGCTTCGTCCTCGAGCATCAGCGCCATCCGGTCCACGAGCAGCGTCTCGACCACCCGCGACACGAGACGCTCGGACAGGCGGTGCAGGTCCAGGTCGCTGTTCAGGTCGCGCGCGAAGCCGACGAGCGCGCGGCGGTAGTCGTAGCGGTCGCGATAGAACGCGCGGTCGAGGACGTTCTGCACCGCGCTCTTGACGGGCGGCGCCAGCAGCAGCGCGACGAGCGTCGCGAGGAACGCGATGATCCAGTTGTGCTCGCTGTCGTCGTTCAGCCAGACGCGCTGCACGCCTCCCAGCATCGCCGCGTAAATCGCGACGATGGCGCCGAGCGCGGCGGCGTAGACGAGCGCGCGCTTGACGATCACCTCGATGTCCATCAGGCGATAGCGGACGATCGCGGACGCGTAGGCGAGCGGAATCAACCCGAGCGGAATGGCCGACAGCTGCATGGGCAGCGTGGTGTTCACGCCGAACGCATACGGCAGCGCGTAGCCGAGCGCGAAGGGGGTGCCGCCGAGCGCCGTGCCCCAGGCGATCCATCGAAGCTGCCGGCGGCCGGTGATCGAGCGCACCTCCGTCAGCGCGCGTGCCAGCGCGGCCAGGCCCGCGATGAGGCACCCGGCGAAGTACAGGAATTCGAGCCGATCGAGCGTCTCGAGCGTGCGCACCGACGCGGCGGCGGCGCTGCCGCCGCCCCGCGCGAGCGCGACCACGTGCGCGATGCCGAGGAGCGCGGCCGGCACGTACGCGAGCGGAACGATCGCGCGGCCGACGGGGCCGGCGGTCCAGCGCCGTGCGCGGTCGGGAAAGATCAGCGTGAAGTGGAGGAAGAGCGGCGGCAGCAGCAGCATCGACACCGCGTCGCCCCAGTAGAACACCCAGTCGAGACGATCGAGCCGGCCGCTGAACGAGAAGGTGAACACGCCGAAGAACGCGACCGCGAGCCAGAAGAAATGCAGCGTCGCCGGGTCGCGCGGCCGCCGCAGGCGCACCGCCGCGCCGACGACCAGCGTGAAGATGCCGACGGCCGCGAGGAGGAAGTACAGCGCGCGCGGACCGCTCGGGATTGGCGCGATCCGGACGTCCACGACCTCGCGGGTGCCGAGACGCAGGATGGTGTAGCGCGCGGTCTGCCCGGCCTCGGCGCCTTTCAGCACGTCCTCGATGTCCGAGACCTGCTGCACGGGGCGGTCGTCGATGGCCAGCAGCAGATCGCCGCGCCGGATGCCGACCGAAGCCGCCGAGGTTCCGCGCGCGATATCCCGCGCGACGACCCCCTCGGGCTGCGCCGTCCAGAGCACGCCGTCTTCGACGGCATGCCACGTCGCACGCGCCGAGATGTTGGCGATGCCCAGACACAACAGCGCGCTGGCGAGGACCACCGGGAGGGCGGGCCCTCCCCAGGGCGTCCATGCGCGTGACGCGTCCGCGCTTCGTCGAACGTTTCTCATCCTGCCTTGGGCCCGGCCGGTGACACGGCGGGCGCGTGGAGGGGCAGCAAACGATATACCACCACCGAGTGGATCTTGCACGTCGTAACTCAATGAAAATCAGCTACTTACAGTTGATCAAGGATATCAGAAACGCGCGGATCCAACATCGAGGACCCCCCATCCAAAGCGATGGAGGTGCGCCGCGTGAAGATCAGAACCGGACGGTCACGCCGCCAACGACGTGCTTGGGAGGCCGGACAACCTGCAGTTCGTCGTACACCGAGGCGTCGAGGACGTCCTCGTGGAAGAGGTTCCGGACCGCGACGAGCATCTCCCACTGCGCGGACGCGAAGTTGAGGAAGGGGAGCGCCTGGCTCACTTCGACGTCGAACCGCGAGCCGACCTGCGGGCGCAGGGTGGTCGCGTAGGGGCGGGTGAAGCCCGAATTGATCTTGTAGATGACGAATACGCGCGTATCGAGGCGCGGCACCTCGGTCTCGATCGAGGTGGTGAGGTCGCGCAGCTGCTCGAACTGCCGGCGGATGGCCGACGGCATCACGAGTGCGACGCGCGCCGAGCCCGGGGACGGTCGCAGCCACTCGGCGTCGGTCTGCGTGTAGTCGACGGACGCGTGAATGGCGTCGGCCACCGTGCGGCTGATGCTGACGCCCCAGCCGCGCGCGTCCACGTCGCCGGCGTTGCCGACGTAGTAGTGGCCGATGTTGGCGCCGGCGGTGCTCGGCAGCGACACACCGAAGAGTGTCACCAGCTGATCGTTCACCTGCTGGCGGAACACACGCATGCCGATGACGACGTCGTCGGCAATCGGCTGCTCCGCGGCAACCTCAATGTGGTTGATCTGCTCGGGATGGAATCCAGCGCGCGTCGACACCGGTGAGAACGTGCGTCCCGGCGCCACCCAGACGCCGGTGGACGGCAGCAGGAACTCCTGCGCGCCGGGCGCGATCTCGCGCCGCGAGACCGTGCCGCGCACCCGCAGCGAGCCGCGCGGCAGCGGCGTGACGGTGATGCTGGCCCGCGGGCTGAACAGCGTTTCGTGCGCCAGGTAGTCGTACCGCGCGTAGCGAGCGCCGTAGCTGACGTCGAGCCGCGGCGTGATGGCCCAGCGGTCGAACGCGTACATGTCGCCCGCGTTGCGCCGGCCGTCGGCCATCGCGGCGAGCGCGTCGGCGTTGCCGCCGAGATAGCGCTGCATCGCGTACGACAGCCCCGCGCGATAGGTATGCGACGACCCGACCGGCTGCCACGAGTACGAACCGGCAACGATCCACGACGAGAGATCACCCTGCGTCGTCCCGCCGCGCACGTCCCACTTGCCGGTCGTCGTCGGCGCCGTCAGCGTGACGAACGCGACGCTGTTCGGCAGGCCGTTCTGCAGCGAGAACAGGTTCTGCGGCCGGTCGAAGGACGTGCTCGTCAGCAGGTTGATTTGCCCGTTGAGCGGAAGGTCCGAGATGAAGTCGGACGCGAAGCGAACCGGGTTGCCGACGGCCTTCGCCAGCGCGGAGAGCGAATCCTCCATGAAGGAGCCGTCGTTGCCGGCCGCCAGGAGCCCGCCATCGACATCCTTCAGCACGCTCCGCCGGATGTGACGAAGACGCCACGCGAGCTCGCTGTGGTCCTCGCTGTCGGTGTCGTCGGAGACCGCCGCGGCATCGGCGTCGACGCCGCCGACGCCTGCCTGCAGGGCCTGCGGTTGATCGGCCTTGCCGGTCGCCTTGGTCAGCGCGATCGAGATGTCTCGCGAAGAGATGGTGACCTGGACGATTCGCGCGCGCGGGGGCGCGTAACCCTGCAGGTGCGCGCGGACCAGGTACGGCCCCGACGGCAGGTCGCGAAGCACGAAATGGCCGCTCCGGTCGGACACGGCGAACGCGCTGGTGCCGCCGAGCGCCGATATCACCACCCCGGCCAGCGGCTGCGAGCGCTCGTCCACGACCGTTCCCCGCAGTTCCGCGGCGGTCAGGGTGACGAGCTGGGGAATGGATGAGGATGCGAGGCGAGGAGCGACCTGGGCGACGGACATGGCGGGACATAACAGTCCCGCCATCATCACGAGCAACGCCTGGGGGCGCACCTTCACATCTTACGCCTTTACCGCGACTTCATGCGGCCACCGAGAAGTTGATGTTCTGGGTGACCGTCTTGCCCGACGGCTTGTCCGTAATCTTGATCTCGAGCCGGTAATCGCCCGGCGCAAAGCTGGTCAACGGCACTTCCAGGAAGTTCGGAATACCCATTGAGACGGTGTACGGGCTCTCGGCGTTCACGGCCTGCGGCTGCGTCTTGTTGAAGAACTTCTCGCCCTCCGGCGTCTTCTGGTTGAAGCTGTTCTCGACCGTCAGGTCGGGCTTGCCCGCCGCGTCGCCGGTGGCGCCATACACCCAATAGACAACGCTCAGCGTGTCGGTTTTCTTGTACTTCCCGTCCTTCGAGGGTGTGATCTGCATCTGTCCGAAGATGTACGGGTCGTCGTCCGGGGACTTGCCCGCCGCCGCCGGCCCGATGCCGCTCGACAGGAGCACGCTGCTGGTCACCAGGTCCGCCTTGTTGTAGTCGGGGACGCTCAGGTCCTTCTTCAGCAGGCCGACGCGAGGCGTGTAGTTCTTGTCGACCTTCTCGACCGTCCCCTTGTCCTTGATCGCGACGTACACGTCGTAGTCACCCGGCTTCACCTGCAGGTAGCGCGCGAGCTTCCCATCCGCGCCAATGGTGGTGAAGTCGAACCTCTCGAACGCCGGCGCCGGCCCGGCGTCCTTGTCCTTGCTGTTCTTCGGAGGCGCGGCGGGCGCAGCGGCCTTGTCGAAGACCGCGAGATAGACCGCCGAGTTCGGCGCCGCGAGCTGGCTCTTGTCCACGGTCAGCGTGAACGGGACGTAGGTCGAGCCATCGGGTGCACGGAAGAAGTGATTCGAGTCCCATGTGACCGAGACTCCGGAGGCTGGCGGCGCGCCGCGACCCGCCAGGGCAGTGTCGACGACGTTCACCAGCGTGTCGAAGTCAATCTGTTCCGCCTTGCTGCGTTTCACTTCCTTCTTGGGGTCCGCCTTCTGGGCGAGCAGCGCAGACGATCCGACGCCCATGGTCAGCGCAACGCAGAGAGCAACGATGCCTCTCATCTTCTTCTTCATGCCTCTCTCCCGGAGTGAACGGGGGATGTACTGAACCAGCCGAACCGCAGTCAGGGAACTGTGAGAAACAGAATCCGATGATCATAGGGATTCGGTCCCGGGTAAGTCAAACAATCACCATGCTATTATCGCTGGCCCCGTACGGCGATCCACCCGCCCGACACGTGCTCGGGCGCCGGCCGGGGCCGTTACCCATGGAACTGGACGATATCCTGGTCATCCTGCTCGCCGGGGGAGTGGGAGAGCGCCTGTACCCGCTCACCAAAGAGCGCGCCAAGCCGGCGGTCTACTTCGGCGGTCCGTACCGGATCATCGACTTCACGCTGAGCAACTGCATCAACTCGGGGCTGCGGCACATCTACATCGCGACCCAGTACAAGTCGCTGTCGCTCAACCGCCACATTCGAATGGGGTGGAACGTCGTCTCCGAGGAACTGGGCGAGTTCATCGAGATCCTGCCGCCGCAGAAGCGGGTCGGCGAGCACTGGTACCTGGGCACCGCGGACGCCGTCTACCAGAACCTGTACTCGATCACCCGCGAGTCGGCGAGCCACATCATCGTCCTGTCGGGCGATCACGTCTACAAGATGGACTACGCCAAGATGCTGCGGTTCCATGTCGAGAGGAACGCCGACGCGACGATTGCGACGATCGAGGTGCCGCTGGCCGACGCGTCGCGCTTCGGCATCATCAGCATCGACGAGACCGATCGCGTGATCGGCTTCGAGGAGAAGCCGCAGCACTCCACGGGCGCACCCGGCGCGCCGGAGAGCGCGCTCGCCTCGATGGGGATCTACATCTTCCGCGCGGACGTGCTCGAGCACGCGCTCGAAGAGGATGCGGCGCGCGCCGACAGCCAGCACGACTTCGGGAGGAACATCATCCCCTCGCTCATCCAGTCGTCCCTGGTCTACTCGTACCGCTTCTACGACGAAAACAAGAAGGCCGCGAAGTACTGGCGCGACATCGGGACGCTCGACGCGTACTTCGAGGCGAGCATGGACCTCTGCCAGGTCAGCCCGGAGTTCAACCTGTACGACCCGGAATGGCCCCTGCGCACCTACCAGCCGCAGGCGCCGCCGGCCAAGTTCGTCTTCGCCGCGGAGGGGCGGCGGTGCGGCCAGGCGCTCGACTCGATCATCTCGGGCGGCTGCATCATCTCGGGCAGTCGCGTGATGGGGAGCATCCTCTGCCCGAACGTCCGCGTGCACAGCTTCTGCGAGATCGAGCAGTCGATCCTGATGCCCGGCGTCCGGGTCGGGCGGCACGCCCGGCTGCGGCGGACGATCGTCGACCGCGACGTGCTGATTCCACGCGGCGCGCTCATCGGATATAACGTCGAGGAGGATCGGCGGCGCCATACGATGACCGAGGGAGGCGTCGTGATTGTGACGGCGGACGACGAGCCGCTCATCGGACCGATCACGGAGGAGGCGCTGCGCGCCGAGGCGGAAGCGGATCGCGGCGGCGCGGCACACGCGTAAGGCGGGTTTCAGGCCGGGATCCGGGAGCCGGGAGCCGGGATCCGGGGTCCGGCCGGAGCACGACTCATGAAGATCACGAACGTTCACGCGCGCGAGATTCTCGATTCGCGCGGCAATCCCACCATCGAAGTCGAGGTCACGGCGGGCAGCGCGTCCGGACGCGCGGCCGTGCCGTCGGGCGCGTCGACCGGCGAGCGCGAAGCGCTCGAGCTGCGCGACGGCGACAAGGCGCGCTATCTCGGGAAAGGCGTCCGCAAGGCGGTTGCGAACGTCAACGGCGAGATCGCGAAGGCGATCGTCGGCGCCGACCTCGATCAGCGCGCGCTCGACGGGACGATGATCGCGCTCGACGGCACGCCGGCCAAGAGCCGGCTCGGCGCCAACGCGCTGCTCGGCGTGTCGATGGCGGCGACCAGGGCCGGCGCGGCGGCCGAGGGGCGTCCGCTCTACGAATACATCGCGCAGCTGGCCGGGCGGACCGAGCGCGCCTACACGCTGCCGGTGCCGATGATGAACATCCTCAACGGCGGCGCGCATGCCGACAGCAGCGTCGACCTGCAGGAGTTCATGGTCATGCCCGTCGGCCTGCCGACCTTCGCCGAGGCGCTGCGCGCGGGCGTCGAGATCTTCCACGCGCTGCGCGCGATCCTCAAGAAGGCCGGTCACTCGACCGGCGTGGGCGACGAGGGCGGGTTCGCGCCGAACCTGAAGTCGAACCGCGAAGCGCTCGACGTGGTGCTGCAGGCCGTCGCGAAGGCGGGCTATTCGGCCGGCGAGAACGTCTTCCTCGCCCTCGACGTCGCGTCGAGTGAGCTGTGGGACAACGGGAAGTACGTGTTCAGGAAATCGGGTGAGCCGACGAGGACCTCCGCGCAGATGATCGACCTCTGGACGGACTGGGTCCGGCAGTACCCCATCGTCTCCATCGAGGACGGCCTCGCCGAAGGGGACTGGGAAGGCTGGAAGGCGCTGACGCGCGCGCTTGGCGACCGCGTGCAGCTCGTGGGCGACGACGTGTTCGTGACGAACCCGGCGATCCTGAAGCAGGGCATCGCCGACAAGGTGGGCAACGCACTGCTGGTCAAGCTGAATCAGATCGGCACGGTCACCGAGACGCTCGATGCCATCGAGATGGCGAGGCGCGCGGGCTACGGCACGATCATCTCGCACCGTTCCGGGGAGACCGAGGACAGCACGATCGCCGATCTCGCGGCGGGCACGTCGGCCGGCCAGATCAAGACCGGCTCGGCGAGCCGCAGCGATCGCGTCGCGAAGTACAACCAGCTACTGCGGATCGAGGAGGAGCTTGGCTCGAGCGCGCGGTACGCCGGGCGCACCGCGATCCGGCAGCTTTCGGTGAGGTCCGCCTGAAGGCGGACTATGAGATCTCTATGTATCGACTCGTTCTGCTTCGCCACGGCGAGAGCGTCTGGAACCAGGAGAACCGGTTCACCGGGTGGACCGACGTCGACCTGAACGAGAAGGGACGCGCGGAAGCGCGCGACGCCGGCCGGCTGATGGCGGCCGAGAAGTTCGAGTTCGACGTCGCGCACACGTCGGTGCTCAAGCGCGCCATCCGCACGTTGTGGATCGCGATGGACGAAATGGACCTGCTGTGGGTGCCGGTCTCCCGCTCGTGGCGGCTCAACGAGCGGCACTACGGCGCGCTGCAGGGCCTGAACAAGGCGGAGACGGCGGCCAGGCACGGCGAGGAGCAGGTGAAAATCTGGCGGCGCAGCTACGACATCCCTCCGCCGCCGCTCGAGCCGAACGACCCGCGCCATCCCTCTCACGATCGCCGCTACGCGTCGCTCAAACGATCGGAGCTGCCGCTGACCGAATCGCTCAAGGACACGGTCGCGCGATTCCTGCCCTGCTGGCACGACACGATCGCCCCCGACATCCGCGCCGGGAAGAAGGTGCTGATCGCGGCGCACGGCAACAGCCTCCGCGCGCTCGTGAAGTACCTCGATAACGTGTCCGAGCAGGACATCCTCGAGCTGAATATCCCGACGGGGATCCCGCTCGTGTACCTGCTGAACGAAGACTTGAAGCCGCTGCAGAAGTTCTATCTGGGGAACCAGGAGGCGGTGCAGGCGAAGATGGCGGCTGTCGCGAACCAGGGGAAGGCGCGTACGTAGAAAATCCCAAACCCCAATGTTGGGATTTGGGATTTGCTTCTAGTTCTGTCCTTCGACAGTCGATTCCTTGGCCTCGTCGGCGCCAATGCGCAGCGAACGGAGGAAGCGCTTGTCGTTCGCCGTCAGCTCGAACGCCCGGCGCCCTGGCAGCAGGCGCGCAGGGGTGGTGATCTTGGTCACGGCCGCGCCATTGTTACGGTTCACGAACCCCACGACCGCCTCGAGCGTCACCTTCATGTCGAACCCGGCTTCACGTGCCTTCGCGCGGCACGCTTCCACCTGGGTATTTTCGGCGACGGCAGCGGCGATCGCGTCGGCCAGCTCTTTTGCGAACCGGTTTACGACGTCATCCATACCTGCTTCCTCCTCACACCGCCGCCGGGCCGGGATCCGGGGCGTATCCCGATCCGAACCTGCACTGGCCGGGGAGGCGTGGCAGGGACCGGGCGCCAAAGATGTTCATCTGTATGGGTTTAGCCCTATGTGAAGGCTATCGGCATTGTAAAGACAGTACTGCAGAGTGTCAACAAACAGGCCCATTTTGGCCAGTTTTCGCGGGTTTGCGGGCCCCGAACAGACGACCTGCCCGCTTCTTCGTCAGCCGGTCCGTACGCCCGTGACACACAA
>DASQAX010000516.1:0-5466 GCA_035635535.1 Vicinamibacterales bacterium
GATCCTCGTTCCGAGATACCTGCCGAAGATCGACTGCTTCTGGCTCAACTGGTAATCGACCCGGACGACCGGCTGATGCTCGTCCTGATTTTCCGAGCTTGCATACGTGGTCTGGCCGCACGGGTCGGTCGTGACCGGCAGTCGTTTGACGAGATTCAGCGCGGCCGGACTGAAGAGCGCCGGGTTGATGCGGTTGCCGGAGAACGGGCCAGTCAGGTTGATCTGGCGGCCACCGTTGCACGCCGGCGCGGCGAATGCCGTAAAGTCGCCGGACACCATCTGCGGCGTCGGGACGAACATGATGTTATCCGCCGGAAGCTGACGCCGGAGCGTGCCCTGATACGCGCCGAAGAAGAACAGCTTGTCGCGCAGGATCGGCCCGCCGAGGGTTCCGCCGAACTGGTTGCGCTTCAAGCCGTCGTCGACACGCTTGCCGTCCGGGCCAATCGCCGCGAACGGGCTGGTCGCGTTGAAATGGCGATCGCGGACGAACTCGAAGACGGTCCCGGCAAACCGGTTGGTGCCCGACCGGGTCACCGCACTGACGCTGGCGCCCGAGTGCATGCCGTTCTCGGCGGACAGACCGCTCGTCGACACCCGGAATTCCTGCAGCGCATCGGGAAACGGCAGCGGCAGGTTGGTGTTGCTCTGCGGGTTGTTGTGGGTCGCGCCATCGAGCGTGTAGGCCACGCCAAACGGCAAGCCGCCCGCGACCGCGATGTTCACGCCACCGGGCACGCCGCGCGCCGGCGTGCCGGTCTGGACGGCGGCGCCGGCGAGCACGAGCAGATCGGTGACCTGGCGTCCCTGCAGGGGGAGCTCCAGGATGCGCTCGTTCTCGACGACGTTGCTGATGCCCGAGCTGCGGACGTCCACGAGCGGTGCGGCACCCTCGACCGATACGGTTTCTTCGACATTGCCGACCGCGAGCACCGCGTTGATCACCGGTGTCGCACCGACCTGCAGCACGATGCCGGTCTGTTCGTAGGTTCGGAAACCCTGCAGGGATACCTGCAGCCTGTACGGGCCGGTCGGAAGGTTCGGCAACAGGTACGCCCCGGTCTCGTCGGTCACCGCCGTGCGCGTTGCACCAGTGTCGACCTGTGTCACCGTCACGGTTACGCCGGGCAGCACGGCGCCGCTTTCATCGCGAACCGCGCCGCTCATCTGCGCCGTCGCCTGCGCCCAGACTGCGGACGCGGTCAGAAGAAGGATCAATATGCCACGCGAACAGCAGGTCAGACACGTCTTCATGATGGGAACTCCTCTGTCCCTGGGTAATTCCGGCCGCGCGGGCGAACACCTCCGGCGATCCTGAGGGTCTCCGCCCTTTCAGAAGGCCTCCCCTTATATCATTTAGGGCCCGAAGTGCAGAGCTAGGCATCCGGCCGCCGTCCTGTTAAGGTTTCCGCTTTCAATAGATTTTGGTCATGTATTTCAACGTCATCGTCGCGGCATCGACCATCGCGGTCTTCACCGCGCTCACGCAGGTGTCGCCGGCGCAGCGCCAGGGCACCGGACCGGCGCCGGACGTCATCTACTACAACGCCAGGATCGTTACCGTCGACGACGAATTTTCCTACGCGCAGGCTGTCGCCATCGCCGGTGACCGGTTCTCGGCAGTCGGCACGAACGAGGCGGTACGCCGCCTCGCGGGGCCGAACACGCGGCAGGTCGATCTGCGCGGCATGACGGTGGTTCCAGGGCTCACCGACAACCACCTTCACACCGCGGGCGGCGGACCCGGCGTCGATCTCTCGCGCACACGCACCATCGACGACGTGCTGAACGCGATCGCTGGTCGGGTGAGAGGTGCCGAACCGGGCGAGGTCGTCGTGTCGAACAGCGACTGGCACGAGGCGCAGTTGAAGGAACAGCGTCTCCCGCTTCGGCGCGACCTCGACAGGGTGGCGCCCATGACGCCGGTCGTCATCGTGCGCGGCGGCCACGAGTACGTTCTCAATTCCGCGGCACTCGCGAAGTGGCATATCACGCGCAGCACGCCGCAGCCGGCCGGCGGCCGCATCACGCGGTACGCGGACGGGGAGCTCAATGGCGAGCTCGTGGATACGGCCAAATCGCTCGTGACGCTTCCTGCCGACAGACCGCGGACGCCGGAGCAGCGAATCCAGGATCAGATCGCCGAATACAACAAGCTGCACGCGGTCGGTCTCACCGCCGTGCGGCATCCGGGCGATTCGATCGACAACTACCGGATGCGGAAGGAGATGGAGCGGCGCGGCCTGCTCACCATGCGGGTGACGCAGTTGCTGCGGCTAGGCGGCGCGCCGGCGGCCATCGAGCAGACGCTGAAGTCATCGGGGCTGTCGCCCACGGACGGCGATGCGCTCCTGCGCCTGGGCGGCATGAAGATGGGCGTCGACGGCGGCTTCGAAGGCGGGTACATGAGGGACCCGTACGAGGAGCCGTACGGCGAAGGCGGGACGTTCCGGGGGCTTCAGACGACACCGCCCGCGCAGTTCAACGAGACGGTGAAGCTGTACAACCGCCTGGGGTGGCGCGTGTTCACGCACGCGGTCGGCGACGCGGCCATCGACGAGGTGCTCGCCGGTTATGAGGCCGCCAACGCGGAGGCGTCAATCGTCGGCAGGCGCTGGGGCATCGAGCACGCGTTCATCGGGCGGCGCGACCATCTGCCGCGCATGAAGACGCTCGGGCTGTTCCTGTCGCTGCAGGACCACCTGTATCTCGCCGGGCCGAGCCTCGTGAAGTACTGGGGCAGGCAGCGCGCATTCCTCACGACGCCCGTGCGGATGTACCTCGATGCCGGATTGCCGGTGTCGGGCGGCACCGACTCGAGCGTCGTGCCCTATTCGCCCCTCTGGGTGATCTTCCATTTCGTCACCCGCGACACGATCTCCGGTGGACCGATGGGCACGGACCAGAAGATCTCCCGCCAGGACGCGCTGCGGATGGTGACCCGAAACCACTGGTACCTGACATTCGAGGAAGCGACGAAGGGAATGATCGCCCCGGGCTATTACGCCGACCTGGTGGTGCTCCCTGAAGACATCATGACCGTACCGCCGAAGCGCATCGAGCAGATGCGGGTGATGATGACGATGGTCGGTGGAACAGTGGTCTATCGCGACGCCGACTTCCGCCACATCAGCACCGAATAGCCAATCCGAGGCATGGGATTTCGTTGGCGGCGGCACCGACATGAGTTAGGATGCCGCCGTACCGTCGAAGTCTCGCAGGAGGGACGCCATGACGCGAAGCCAGCTCCGTGTTCGGGTCGGCATCATGCTCACCGTCGCGGTCGCAATCGTCGGCGCGTGCCTTGCCAGCGCGCAAAGCCGTACGCCGCCGAAGTACGTGGCCGACGCCAACTGGCCGAAGCCGCTGCCCAACCAGTGGATCCTGGGCGGGCTGGGCGGCACCTGTGTCGACGCGGCGGGCCACGTCTTCATCCTGAACCGGCAGGACGTGCTCGATGGCGAGCTGAACACGGGCCGGCTCGCGCCGCCGATCATCGAGTTCGACGCCGACGGCAACGTCGTCAACTCCTGGGGCGATCTCAAGCAGCTGGATCCCAGGCTCCACTCCTGCCACGTGGACAAGGACAACAACATCTGGATCGGGAGCGCCCCGTCGGGGATGGTGCAGAAATACACCCACGACGGAAGCCGGATGCTCCTGCAGATCGGCAAGAAGGGTGTCGTCGATTCGAGCGACGGCACCGTCAAGGGAAAGCCGCTCAACTCGAGCGCGGCCATCTTCTACATGCCGTCGAGCATCTACGTCGATCGTCAGAACGGCGACGTCTACGTGTCTGATGGTGAGGGCGCGGGCGGCAATCGCCGCATCGCCGTGTTCGATTCCGGCGGGAAGTTCCTGCGCCAGTGGCAGCCCGCCGGCATGGAAACGGTGCACTGCATGACCATCGGCAACGACGGTCTCGTCTACGTCTGCAACCGGAACGGCTCGGCGATCCAGGTGTCCGACAAGATGGGCGCAGTCAAGCGCACCATTCAGGTGCCGTGGACGCCGGTGACGCCGCCGGCCGCCGGCTCGGCGGCCGCGTTCGGCGGGGCCGTGGTGGCGATCGACTTCTCGCCCGATCAGAACCTGATCTTCGTCGTCAACCAGAACAACGCGCAGATCGACATGGTCGACCGGGGGAGCGGGAAGATCGTCGGCAGCTTCGGCCGCTCCGGAAACTTCCCCGGTCAGTTCAACCAGCCACACGGGATCGCGGTCGATTCACGCGGCAACGTCTACGTCGCGGAGAACCGCGGCAGGCGGATCCACAAGTTCACGATGGCGCGTCAGTAACGGTTCGTGCGAGGCGCGCACCGCGCGCCTCGCATCGCGGATCGGCCGTCTCCCGCGCGATGTCTCGCGACGGTTACCGGCCGAGCGCGAACACCGCGCCCGTAGTCACGCGCAATCCGTGCGTCCGTGCCCCGGTCTGGGGCGACAGCAGGTTCGACCCTCCTGTGAAAATGAGCTCGTAGTCGCCGCCTATGCGCAGGCCGACCCGGTGGCGTGACCAGGCGGTGACCCCGCCGCCAAGATGGAACGTCGCGTTGGTCGAGCGTTCGGGCCCATGCGGCTGGTAATGCGCGACGCCGATCAGAAACTGCCCGAACACGGTTTGACTCGCCAATCGCCTGTTGAACCGCGGGCCGGCCGCGAACTCGTAGGCCTTGACGTTCTGGCCGCCGACCTTCGTGAAGTTCACCGCGCCCTGGCCCACGAGCGAGAGCAGGTCCGTTTCGTTGGCCGCCGCTTCGGCGTACACACCGTGGAGCGTTTCCTTGACGCCGGAGAGATCGACGCCAAACCCGCGTTGCACTCTCAACAGCCGGTATCCAGCGGACAACTCGACTGCCGGTGCGTCCTGCGCCGCCGCCGGCAGCGCGACGCCCAGGAAGCCCGCACAGAGCCATACCACACGCATCGCGGTGACACCGTCTCGTCGTGACATGACCACACCCTCCTTCAGACCTGACCGTCGGGAAAAGAGCACGAAGAACGGTCCTTCGATTCTCAGAAGCTGTAGGTCAACCCCACCTCCCCAAGGCGAGGCCGTGTGATCGCCGACGGCACGTTGAAGTTCGGTCCCGACAGCGGCGTGACGGCGGTGGCCGTGTTGATGTTCAGCGCGTTATAGAGGTTCAGCTGCACGGCGATGCGCTGCCCGTTGCGCACGCGAAACCCCTTCTCGCCGCGAAGGTTCAGGATGTTGATCGTGTCCAGGCGTCGAGCACCGATGTTTTCCACGCGCTGCCTGTTCTGCGGGATCGTCCGTCCCCCCGTCACCGACACCTGTCGCGCCCACGGATCGCCGCTCCGCTGCTCGAAGTTCGCCGAGGCCGTCACATCCCACGGGAACACGTAGGCGCCCGACAACCGGCTTATCCATTCCCACGTGTTGTTTTCAGCGAAGATCTCGGCGTTCGGATCGAACGTCGCCAGGATGACGGTCAGCCCGCCGCC
>DASQAX010000517.1:0-8313 GCA_035635535.1 Vicinamibacterales bacterium
CCGGGTCCGCGATGTCACGGCGGCGCTCGACGAGCTGCCCGCCTATCGCTATCCGCTGCCGCCCGGCGACATGCTGATGGCGAACCTGGAGAAAGTGAGCGCGCGCGCCCGCGCGCTGGCGACGGATGCGCCGGCGACGCCGATCGATCGCCTCCAGCTTCTCAGCCCCGTCGCGAACCCGAGCAAGATCATCGGCGCGCCGATGAACTACCGGACCGGCCAGGACGAGGCGGCCATCGCGAACGCGCTGTCGCTCGGCCTCTTTCTCAAGGCGAACGGCTCGCTCTCGGGGGCGAGCCAGGGCATCGCGCTCCGGATGCTGGAGCGCCAGATCGATCACGAGGTGGAGCTTGGCGTCGTCATCGGCCGTCAGGGGGCGAACATCAAACGCGAGGACGCGCTGAAGCACGTGGCGGGCTACGCCGTCGCGCTCGACATCACGCCGCACGGCAAGGAGGAGCGCAGCCTCCGCAAGTCGTGCGAGACCTACACGGTGCTCGGCCCGTGGCTGGTGACCGCGGATGACATCCCGGATCCGCAGAGCCTGGACCTGACGCTCGACGTGAACGGCGAGCGGCGCCAGCAGGGGAACACGAGCCAGATGATCCGCGCCGTCGCCGCGATGATCGAGTACGCCTCGATGTTCTACACGCTCTACCCGGGTGACATCTTCCTCACTGGCACGCCTGCAGGCGTTGCTGGAATGAAGCCGGGCGATGAGATCGTGGCAACGATCGAGAAGATCGGGACCATGCGCGTCACAGTGCGCGCGGCGGGGTAGCCACCAAGAACACGAAGAGTTCAAGCCACAAAGAGCACAAAGGACACAAAGTCGAGATCACGAAGAGCGGTCGCCGGGTCGGCCTGCGTAGCAGGCCGACGACGGGTGAGACGCGTCACCGCGAACAAGCCGCCACATTGTCCGATGCGGCTTGTTCCCGGCGCGCGCCTCACCCGTGGCCGCCTCTGGCGGCCCGGCGACCGTTCGATGCTCGTTTCCCTTCGTGCTCTTCGTGTCCTTCGTGGCTGCACGTCTTGTGCTCTTATCCGCGCTAGTCTCCACGCGGGTGACGCCTGGGTGCACCGTCCGGAGCGGCGCGCGAGTACTGAACCGGCCACGGGAAGGTGACGCCCAGTTCCTGCGCCGCGTGCAGCGGGAAGTACGGGTCGCGCAGCATCTCGCGCGCGAGCAGCACGCAATCGGCCTTCCCCTCGCGGACGATCGCGTCGGCCTGCTTCGCGGAGGTGATGAGGCCGACGGCGCCGGTCGCGACGCCCGCTTCGCGGCGGATCCGCTCGGCGAACGGCACCTGGTAGCCCGGCCCGAGCGCGATCCGCTGGCTCATCGCGAGGCCGCCGGAGGAGCAGTCGATCAGGTCGATGCCGCGCGCGCGGACGCGCCTGGCCAGTTCCACCGCTTCGTCAACGTCCCAGCCGCCCTCGATCCAGTCGGTCGCCGAAATCCTCAGCCACACCGGCGAGCGCTCGTTCCACACCTCGCGCACCGCGTCGACGACCTCGAGACAGAGACGGATGCGGTTCTCGAAGGAGCCCCCGTACTCGTCGGTGCGTGTGTTGGTGAGCGGCGAGAGGAATTCGTGAATGAGGTAGCCGTGCGCGGCATGCAGCTCGATCATGTCGAAGCCCGCGTTGTGCGCGCGGACGGCCGCATCGCGAAACGCGCCGACGATGCCGCGGATCTCGGACGGGTGGAGCGCGTGAGGCACGGGAAAGGTCTCCGAGAACGGCGCCGGCGTCGGGCCCACCGGAATCCACCCGCCGTCCTTCGGCGCGATCCCGCTGTGACCTTCCCATGGAACCTGCGTGCTGCCCTTCCGCCCGGCGTGCGCGAGCTGCATGCCCGCCGCGCTCCCTTGCGCGTGCACGAAGCGGACGATGCGCTGCAGCATCTCGACGTGCGCATCCGTGTAGATGCCGAGGTCCTGCGGGCTGATGCGCCCCTCCGCGGTCACGGCGGTCGCCTCGGTGATCACGAGCGCCGCGCCGCCGACCGCCCGCGAGCCGAGATGGACCAGGTGCCAATCGTTGGCGAACCCGTCGTGGCTCGAGTACTGGCACATCGGCGAGACGACGATGCGATGGGGAAGCGTGAGGCCGCGGGAAGTGAAGGGGTCGAAGAGGGAGGACATCGGTGGTTCGTGGTTCGTGGTGCGTGGTGCGTGGTTCGTAGGGCCCGGAGCCACCTACGACGTCGACGGCTCTCCCTGCGCCGTGCGGACCGGTTCGGTCGCAAACGCCTTGGTCGTCGTCACCGGCGCCGCGCGGTACCGGCGCAGCTCCGGCGTCACGGCCGCCAGCCACGCGACCGCGACCATGCATCCGAGGCCGCCGCTGATCACCGAGAACGGCGCGCCGAGCCAGTTGGCGACGGAGCCCGCCTCCAGCTCGCCGAGCTGCGGGCCGCCGATGAAGAACACCATGTTCACGCCGATCATCCGGCCGCGCAGGCGGTCGGGCGTTTCCATCTGCCGCACGATGTTCCGGATGACCATGCTGACCGTATCCGCGACGCCGGTCAGCGCGAGCGCGGCAAACGTGATCCAGAACGACCGCGACAGGCCGAACACGACGGTCGCCAGGCCGTACAGCCCGACGGCCCAGAGCAGCACCGGCCCACGGCGGTTGATGCGGCTCGTCAGCAGCACCATCGCCGCGCTCATCATCGTCGCGCCGACGGCCGGCGCCGCGTACAGCCATCCGTACCCCCTGGCGCCGACCTGCAGGATGTCCTGCGCGAAGATCGGCAGCAGCGCGGTCGCCGACGAGAAGAACGTCGCGAAGAAATCGAGCAGCATCGTCGAACGAATCAGCGGCGATCGGAAGACGAAGCGCAACCCTTCGAGTGCGGCGTTCCACGACACCGCCTCCATGGATGCCGGATGCTCCGGCCGCGGCACGTCGCGCATCATCAGCAGCGCGACGATGACCGCGGCAAACGACACCGCGTTGAACACGTAGGCCCACCCGACGTTCATCGACGCGATCACGATCCCGCCGAGCGCGGGCCCGAGGACCTGCGCCGTCTGCTGCATGATCGTGTTCAGGCTGATCGCGTTCGGCAGGTCCTCGCGCGGCACGAGGCTCGGGACGAGCGACTGCCGGGCCGGGAGGTCGAAGGCGCCGACGGCGGAGCTCAGCGCCGCGAGCGCGTACACCGGCCAGACCGACGTGTTCCCGGCCAGCGCCAGCGCCGCGAGGCCGACGGCGACGACCGCGGAGCCGGACTGCGTCAGCAGCATCAGCTTGCGCCGGTCCCACGCGTCGGCCACGACGCCGCTGATCATCGAGAAGATGATGATGGGCACGACACGGACCAGGCCGACCAGGCCGAGCGCGATGCCTTTCCGGTCGGGCGGCACGAGGAGCGACACGTTCCACAGCAGCGCGGCGTTCTGCATGAACGAGCCGGTGAAGGAGAGCAGCAGGCCGATCCAGATCAGGCGGAAGTTGCGGTGGCGGAGGACAGAAACGGCCGAAGGCAGCGGCAAGTTTCTATTATCGATCGTAGAGGCGGACCTTCAGGTCCGCCTTCATTTCAACAGATTCTGCGCCTTTCGCTTGAAGTCGCGGTCCTCGGCCGCCCACTCGGGGTCGATCGGCGCATCGAGCACCTTCTGCAGCTCTTCGCGCGCCTCGGCGGTGCTCTTCATGTCGAGCAGCGTTTCGGCGAGGAAGTAGTGCGACGCGGTGCTGTTCGGATTGTAGGTCAGAGATTTTTTCAGGTGCTCCACCGACTTCGTCTTGCTGCCGCCGAAGAGGCCCGGCACCTTGAAGTACCAGCGGCCGAGCGCGCGGTCCGCGGACCCGTTCTGAAACGCGGGGTCGATCATCAACACCTGTTCGAGCGCGTCCTTGATGGGGCCGCGGTACTTGAGGCCCTGGCGCAGGCCGTACGATTCCGCGAGCGCGCCCATGCTGGCGGCCATCCAGAAGTGGCCCTCCGGGCGCATCGGCTCGAGCATGCTGGCGGTCCTGCCGACATCGGTTCCGCGCTCGAGCGCCGCGCGTCGTTGGGCCATCGGCCCCTGCGTGCCGATCCAGTACTCCGCACGCGCCAGCTTCCACGCCGACTCGAAATCGCGCGGGTTGGCGGCGAGCCGGCTGCTCCAGATGTCGGCGGCGCGCTGCGCCTTCGCCACATCCTCCCGCTGGCGGTACAGCGCATCGGGATCGTCCGCCTGCGCCTGGACCAGGGACGAAAAAGCCGCGATGTACAATACGAGGATGCAGGATCTGATCAGGCGGCTCCTGATCGAGCTCGGCGAGAACCCCGACCGTGAAGGATTGGCGCGTACGCCCGCGCGCGTCGAACAGGCGCTGCGGTTTCTTACGGGCGGATACGACGCGAACATCGACGAGGTCCTCAATGACGCGCTCTTCACCGTCGATTATAACGAGATGGTGATCGTCAAGGACATCGACTTCTACTCGCTCTGCGAGCATCACCTGCTGCCGTTCTTCGGGAAATGCCACGTGGCCTACATTCCACGCAAGCGGGTCATCGGACTCAGCAAGATCCCGCGGCTCGTGGACGTCTTCGCGCGGCGGCTGCAGATCCAGGAGCGGATGACGAACGAGATTGCCGAGACGATCCGTGAAAAGGTCGATCCGCTCGGCGTGGCCGTCGTCTGCGAAGGCACGCATCTGTGCATGTCGATGCGCGGCGTCGAGAAGCAGAATTCGTTCGCGATCACCAGCGCGATGCTCGGCGCCTTCCGCGACAGCGCGCGGACGCGCATGGAATTCCTCGAGCTGATCAAGGTGCGCGGCCTGACGACGACGTCGATGGTGCCGTCACCCGGCCTGGCATGTGTAAGCGACTGATCGTCTTCTTCGTGGTCGCGCTCGCTGCGGCACCCGGCGCGTGGAGCCAGACGCGCACCGCGCCAAAGGCGCCCGCGCGCGCGCCGGCCCGCCGCGCGGCGCCGAAGCCGGCGCCGCTGCCGCCGCTCCAGACCGAGACGGCGACGATCACCTGCCCGAACCCGCTGGGCAACGGGGTCAAGACCGGCCGCATGTTCTGCGACGTGCTCACCGGCCGCGAGCCGGCCGACGGCATCCTCGTCGAGATCCCGCCGCACGTCGGCCCGGTCACCCTCAGCTTCGACCTCCACAACCGCCACATGTACTCGGAGGAGCTGATCAAGTCGAACCGCGCCTACCGCCGCTACACCGCCAGCATCGGCGTGCTGACGATGGACAACACGCTGGTGTCGCGGGCGGTCGTGCAGAGCGAGTTCCGGAGCGCGGCCGACCTGGTGGATCGCATCGGCGGCGGCGCCGGGCCAGGCGGCGTGAAGGCGGTCGCACCGACCGGCGCCGAGGCGATCGTGATCCAGATTCCCGAGACCGAGGATCGCGTGAGCATCCTCGGCGAAAAGCTCGCGGTCGAGCGGCTCGACGGCGTGGACAAATTCGAGCTGCCGGGCCAGCCGGTCGCCATCATCAGCAACGTCATGCTCGAGTACCGGCCCGCGCCGCCCAAGCGGACCCCGGCCCCAAGGCGACGGTGAGGCCGTTCACGCTTCCGTGTTCTGGCTTCTCTGTTCGTGTTCGTGTTCGGTTCCGGCGTTCGCTTCGCGAACGCCGAACGCAGAACAACGAACCGCGAACCCAGAACCGAACTTGAACACGAACTGAGAACCGAGAACTCAGAAGCGTGAACCACCCGGCGCCCGAGCTCCTCTCGATCATCGTTCCCGTCTACAACGAGGTTCGAACCGTTCTCGCCGTCATCGAGCGGCTGCGCGCCATCGAGCTGCCCGTGGCGCGCGAAATCCTGGTGGTCAATGACGGGTCGACCGATGGCACGCGCGAGGCGCTGGAGTCGGCCGGGAGCCGGGATCCGGGATCCGGGATCCGGATCATCCACGCTGAAAAGAATGCCGGGAAGGGCGCGGCGATCCGGCTCGGTCTCGACGCGTCGACCGGCACCATCATCGCCATCCAGGACGCGGACCTCGAGCTCGATCCGCAGCAGCTGTCCGCGCTCGTCGCGCCCATCGTGCGCCGCGAGGCGGACGTCGTCTTCGGGTCGCGGTTCCTGGCCGGACGGCCCGCGGCGCCGTGGGTCACCATTGCGGCCAACCGCGCGCTGACGGGCACGACGAACCTGCTGTTCGGCTCGTCGATCACCGACATGGAGACCTGCTACAAGATCATGCGGGCCGATGTCGCGCGGTCGCTGCGGCTCGACGCCAATCGCTTCGACATCGAGCCGCAGATCACCGCGCGGCTGCTGCGCGGCGGGCACCGCATCCACGAGCTGCCGGTGAAGTTCGATCCGCGTTCGCGCGCGCAGGGGAAGAAGATCGGGTGGCGGGACGGCGTTCGCGCCGTCGAAGTGCTGGTGAAGGAGAGATTTCGCTGAAGTTCGCCATCGCGGCGCTGGCGGTGGCGGTGTGTGCGGCTGGAATCCACTGGGGCACGTTCGCGGCGGGCGGCTCCGATTCTTATTGCTACGTGCACCAGGCGGAAGCGTGGGCGAGCGGACACCTGCAGGTCGTCGAGCCGCTCGCGCTCGAGGCGCCGTGGCCCGAGCCGCCGCTGACATTTGCCCCCGCCGGACACGTCCCGTCGCCGACGGTGCCCGGCGCGGCGGTTCCCATCTGTCCGGCGGGCCTGTCGATCGCCATGGCCCCTTTGGTGTGGGCGGCAGGGGCTGGAGGGGCGCCCGACGCGGTGTTCCTCGTCGTGCCGCTGTTCGGCGCGCTGCTCGTGTGGTCGGTCTATCTGCTCGGCTCCCGGTTTTCGCCGCGCGTCGGCCTCGCGTCCGCGCTGCTCGTCGCCTGCAGCCCCGCGTTTCTCTTCCAGCTGATGCAGCCGATGAGCGACGTGCCCGCGGCGGCGCTGTGGGTGCTGGCGGCCGTCTTCGCGACCAGCAATCGGCCGCGCGCTTCGCTGCTGGCGGGACTGGCGACGAGCGCCGCCATCCTCATGAGGCCGAACCTTCTTCCGATGGGCGTCGTTCTGGGCGCGTACTTCCTCGTGGGGTCAGACCCCGGTGATGGGGCGACTCAAGAGGTTGCGTCGCGTCGTCACCGGGGTCTGACCCCGGCAGCGATCTTCGCCGCCGCCGCGGCGCCCGGCTGCATCGCGGTCGCCCTCATCCAGCAGATGTTCTACGGATCGCCCGTCCGATCCGGCTACGGGGCCCTCGCGGGCCTGTTCGCCCTCGATCACGTCGCGCCGAACGCGGCGCGCTATTTCTCCTGGATGTCGGCAACACATACGCCGTTCTGGCTTCTCGCGCTCGCCGCGCCATTCGTGCTGCGCCCGCGCCGGCCAGCGACGCTGCTGCTGTCCCTCGCCCTCGTCAACGTGCTCTGCTACCTGCCGTACGCGGTGTTCAACGACTGGTGGTACCTGCGGTTCCTGCTGCCGGGGATCGCGATGGTCATGGTCGTGATGATCGCGACGTTCGAGGACCTCGTCGTGCGCCTCGCCCATGTGGCGCCCCGTAAAGGGGCGCCCTACACGGCGGTCTTGTGCACGGCGGTCTTCACGATCGCCCTCGCGCTGCTCTTCATCCGTGAGGCCCGGGCGCGAAACGTGTTCGATCTGCAGCGGCTGGAATCGCGCTACGTGCGCGCGGGCGTCTACGTCGCCGATCGTCTGCCGCCCAACGCGCTGATCATCACGAGCTGGGAGAGCGGCAGCGTCCGCTTCTACGGCCATCGCAACACGCTCGTGTGGGACGTGCTCGATCCGGCGTGGCTCGATCGCGCCGTCGCCTATACACGCACGCGCGGCCTCGAACCGTACCTGTTGTTCGAGACGTGGGAAGAGCCGATCTTCCGCCAGCGATTTGCCGGCAGCGACATCGCGAAACTCGATTGGCCGCCGGCCGCTGAAATCGCGGGGCAGGTGCGCATGTATCGTCCCGGCGATCGCGAGCGGTACCTGCGCGGCGAGGCCGGGCCAACCGACTACGCGCGCTGACCAGATGCCGGGTCCGCGGCGCGACGGCTTCAGCCGGACCAATAATCTCTACTCTCGAAACGCGTTGGTCAGCGGATAGCGGCGATCCCGCCCGAAGCTCTTGCGCGTGATCTTCACGCCCGGCGGCGCCTGCCGGCGCTTGTATTCCGCGGAGAAAAGCAGCCGCTGCACGCGCGACACGGTCTCGCGCGGGAAACCGCGCGCCACGATCTGCGCCACGCTCAGCTCCTCCTCGACCAGACCGTGCAGAATCGCGTCGAGCTCCTCGTACGGCGGAAGCGAATCCTGGTCCGTCTGGTTCGGCCGCAGCTCCGCGGTCGGCGCCTTCGTGATGGACGACTCCGGAATCAC
>DASQAX010000518.1:0-8924 GCA_035635535.1 Vicinamibacterales bacterium
CGGAAGTGAAGCAGCGGCTCGCGGTGGCGGTCGGCGCCGCGCTGCTGGGTGCGGGGCTCATCCTCGTGATGTTCGTGCTGCCGGCGGAATTCGCCGTCGATCCGCTCGGGACCGGCGCGAAGCTCGGGCTGCTGCCGCTCGGAGAGGTCGGCCAGCAGGTCGCCGTGCTCGAGGCGAACAAAACGGCGGGCGCCGCCGGCCAGGCGGCCATCCTCGTCGGGCAGGAGAAGCCGTTCCAGCAGGAGAGCGTGGACTTCAAGCTCGCGCCGCGCGAAGGGATGGAATACAAGTACCGCCTCGACAAGGGCGAGGCGTTGCTCTACTCGTGGAGCGCGACGGCGCCGGTCGATTACGAGCTGCACGCGGAGCCGGACGGCGCACCTGCCGGCTACGCACAGAGCTACGAAAAGAAGCCGGCATCCGGCGGCGCGTCAGGCACGCTGACGGCGCCGTTCCCCGGCATCCACGGGTGGTACTGGGAGAACAAGACAGACCGCGACGTCACGGTGACGCTCAAGACCGCTGGCTACTACAATCTCTCGCACGAGTTCAGGAACGGCCAGCCGACGAAGAACAAGACGTTTCAATAGCGGGAAGCCGGCAGTGGGCAGTGGGCAGATCGTAGAGGCCGACCTTCAGGTCGGCCTGTAGCGAGGACGACCGTCATGCGCACGTATCTCCTCATCGCGGCGGGCGCGCTGTTCATGTTCGCGCTGTCGGTGCGCGTCCAATCTCAGGGGAATGTCCAGCGGCCCGCGCCGGCCCCCGCGCCGCCGCCCACCGTGCAGGCGTCGTATGTCGGATCGTCACGGTGTGGCGACTGCCATCCCGCCCTCTACGCGCGCTGGCAGAAGACGCGCATGGCCAACGTCGTCACCGACCCCAAGGTGCGTCCCGAGGTCATCATCCCGGACTTCTCGAAAGCCGATCCGCTCCTGACGTTCACCCGCGATGACGTGGCGTTCGTCTACGGGACGAAGTGGAAGCAGCGGTACTTCAAGAGGGTCGGCAACGATTTCTTTCCGCTTCCGGCGCAGTGGGACGTGACGCATCGCATCTGGCGCGCGTACTTCGTGCAGCCGAACACCGACTGGTGGGTGCCGTTCTATCCCGCCGACAACAACGGGCGTCCGACGGGCCCGCTCTGCGACGGCTGCCACTCGGTGAACTACAACGTCCAGACGAAGCAGCCGACCGAATGGAACGTCGGCTGCGAGCGCTGCCACGGCCCTGGCAGCGAGCACAGCCGAGATCCACGTCCGTCGAACATCGTCAATCCGGCGCGGCTCGACTACGTGCACGCGAACGACACCTGCATCCAGTGCCACTCGCAGGGCATGCCGCTCAGCAATCCGATCGCAGGGCAGTACTACGACTGGCCGGTCGGCTTCCACCAGGGACTGAACCTCCGCGACTTCTGGAAGCTCGAAGAGCACAAGCTGGGCGAGACCAACTTCATGCACTTCGCGGACGGGACGGCGCACAAGAACCGGATGCAGGGGAACGATTTCGTGCAGAGCGTGATGTACACGCGCGGCGTCACCTGCTTCAGCTGCCACGACGTGCACGGCACGGGCAACAACGCCGATCTCGTCAGGCCGGCGAAGGATCTGTGCCTCACCTGCCACGGGCCGAATTCACCGAACGGGCCGCACGCGGCCAGCATCGAGGCGCACACGCATCACGAGCGCGGCAGCCGCGGCAGCGAATGCGTGGCGTGCCACATGCCGCAGATCGCGCAGACGATCGCGGACGTCAACGTGCGAAGCCACACGTTCAAGTTCGTCACGCCGTCGATGACGGACGAGCACAAGATCCCGAATCCCTGCACGAGCTGTCATGCGGATCAGACGACCGCGTGGGCGAGAGAGACGTTGAAGACGTGGGCGGGCGTGTCGCCCTGGCGGGTCAACTAGGCGGACCTGAAGGTCCGCCTCTACGTCCGGAGTACCACGCCCGAAGTACACCGCCATCCGTAGGGGCCGACCTTCAGGTCGGCCCGAACCCGCTACGTCCGAAGTACACCGCCATTCGTAGGGGCCGACCTTCAGGTCGGCCCGAACCCGCGCACGAGCATCGCGACGCCGAGGATCGCAAGGACCAGCGCGAGCACGCGGCGGAACCAGATATCGGGAATCCGGCCGAGCGCCCGGCTGCCGATGACGGTGCCCACGACCACGCCCACGATCGCGAGCGCAATCCACGAGACGACTCCACGCATCTCGTCGTGCTGCGTGTAGAGATAAACCGGCACACGGGCGCCGTCGACGAACAGCGCGATCGCCGTCGCCGTTCCCACGAACAATTCCTTGCGGAGACCGAAGCCGATGAGCGCGGCGGATCGGATGCCGCCCTGGTTGCCGACGAGGCCGCCAAGCATGCCCGAGAGGGCGCCGGCTAGCCACGCGACCCAGCCGCGAAACCGCATCCGCCGCGCGAGGCCGCTGATTTCGCTGAACGCGGCGAACAGCAGCAGCAGGCCGAACACGATCGTCAGGCCGCGGCTGCTCGCCTCGTTGTAGAGCATCGCGCCGGCGAGCCCGCCCGCGGCGCTGGTGAGCCCGAAGCTCCAGAGCACACGGCGATCGACGCCGCCCTGCATCAGAAAGAACCGGAGCGACGTGCCGACCAGATGCGGGATCGAGACCGCGGCCACCGCGAGCCTGGTGTCGACCTGCAGCGCGAGGACGGGCGTCAGCAGGCTGCCGATGCCGAAGCCCGTGACAGCCGCGATACCGCCCGCGAGGACCGACGCCGTGACAAGAACCGCATCGAACCACATGCTGCGCGGCCGCCGTGTCTGCGCGGCAGCTTACGCGCCCGCCCCGCCAGCCCTCCGTCCGCCGCGCCCCGGCGGCGGCAGATTCGGATCGGGCCTCAATGCCGCCGGAAACAGATCGAAGACGGCGTTCATCGCGGTCACCGCCTTCGCATGTTCGGCCATGAGCTTGTCGACGTCGGTCTCCTTCGCGCTCGCGCTCATGTCCGACACCTTCTGATACGCCGCGACGGCCGCCTTCAGCCTGGTCTCCACTTTCGCCTTCAGGTCGGCAGACTCGTTTTTCATCACCGAGCGCACCGCGTCGGCGGCTTCCGTGTACTCCATGAACTCGCGCGGCACGCGCGCGAAGTTCTTGTTGGTGATCTGCCGCTTGAAATCGTTGGACACCTGTACGAGCAACCTGAGCGTCATCTTGATGTCGTCGGGCGCCTTGAGCTGCTGTGCCGATGCCTGCGTCGCGAGCGCCAGGAACAATCCGGCGGACGCGAGAACCACGAGACGATGTCGCCTGCCGTTCATAGGAAGTCCTTTCTGTATGTAGGGGCCGCGTTCCGGCGGCCCGGCCTTACGCGGTCACGTGCAGTACTCCCTGCATGCACTCTCCATGGCCAGGGGTGGAACAGAAGAACGGATAATCGCCGCCGGCGGGCGCGGTGAACCGCGTCACGACCATCCCGCCCTTGTCGCACATCGGTGTCCACGCGATCACACGCCGGTCGTCGCCGGGAATGATGCCTTCGTTGTGTTCGACGGCCTTGTCGACCGCCTCCAGTTGCCCGGGATGCACCAGCACCCAGTTGTGGCGGGCGCTCAGGTACTTGCCCCGGTGATGAAACGTGAGCGTGACGAGCGCGCCGCTGGGGCACGTCAACTCGTCGGGCCGGAACGCGAGGAAGTCGCCATCGGATTCGATGGAGAGATCGGCAACGTGCTGCTCGGCTGTTTGCGTCCGTCCGCATCCCACGAACGTCAACGGAGCCGCCAGGCACCCGAGCAGCACCGCTCGCCGCGAGACGCGCGCGGGAGGAAGGAGGTACGAGTGCATCAGAACGTGCCGCCGCGATTGTCGAAGGTGAAGACGTACACCGCGCCGGCGCCGTCGCGTCCACCCGCTTCGAGACGCGCCCCCACCACCAGCGTTCTCCCGTCTCGACTGAGCGCCATCGAGCTGCCGAACTCGTCACGCTTCTGTGTGTTGGCGCCCTTCATGTACGCGCGCTGCGTCCACGTCCCGTTGCCGCGGCTGAACAGCCACGCCGCGCCCGCTTCGTCGGCCGTGCCGCCGCGCTCGTTGCCGTTGATGCCCTGCGCGGCGTTGTCCTCGAGCGGCGCGCCGACGAGCGCGATATTGCCGTCGCCGCTCAGCGCCAGCCGGTTGCCGAACCAGTCGCCGCCGTGGATGGTGGACGGCTTGACGTACGCCTGCTGCACCCACGTGCTGCCGCTGCGGATGAACACGTATGCCGCGCCGCTGGAGGTATCGGACGGCTGGTCGTTGTTGCCGACATCGGTGCGTCCGCCGACGATTCCCGTGCAGAGACAGTCCTCGTCGAGCGCTCCCACCAGGATGGTGTTGCCATCGTCGCTCAGCATGTTGGACACGCCGAAGGAGTCGCCGTTCTCGATGTTGGAGGCCTTCAGGTAGTTCGTCTGCCTCCACTCGCCGGCGGCGCGCGCGAAGATGTAGACGGCCCCCCGGCCGTTGCTGCCCGCAAAGCCGCCGCGCGCGTTCGGGTTGGGAGTTCGGATGGGCTCCTGCGGGCCGTCGACCTGGTTCGAGCCGCCGTTCTCGTCGTAGGCGCCGATGGCCATGACGTTGCCGTCGGCGTTGAACGAGATCGAATAGCCGAATTGGAATCCGGCTCCTGGATTGGACGGCTTGACGTACGCCTGCTGCGCCCACTCGCCGCGCGTCCGCGTGAACACGTACACCGCGCCGGCCGACATCATCGAGTTGTCGCCCTGGTTGCCGTTGATCCCTTTCGCGCCGCTGTCCTCGGTGACCGCGCCCGCGGCGAGCGTGTTGCCGT
The DNA here is from genome assembly GCA_035635535.1 of Vicinamibacterales bacterium. Classification (GTDB taxonomy): domain Bacteria; phylum Acidobacteriota; class Vicinamibacteria; order Vicinamibacterales; family UBA2999; genus Gp6-AA40. Next base: position 4,813 of record DASQAX010000518.1, read on the forward strand.
CGCGGCTGAGCGCCAGCGCGAAGCCGAACTGATCGCCGTCGCCGTAATCCTCGCCCGGCGCCGGCCCCTCGCCGGCGTTGGAGGCCTTGATGTAGGCCTGCTGCGTCCACCGGCTGTTCTGGCGGGTGAAGACGTAGACGGCGCCGGCCTGCGGGACCGAGCGATCGTTCTGGTTGCCGTTGACGCCCCTGGCGGCGCTCGATTCCCAGATGGCGGACACGGCGAGCGTGTTGCCGTCGGCGCTCAGCGCCACGCTGTGGCCGAATTCGGCGCCGGCGTCCGCGTTGGACGCCTTGACGTACGCCTGCTGCTCCCACGCATTGCCGCGGCGCGTGAACACGTAGACGGCGCCCGAGTCGTAGAGCGACGTGTCGTTCTGGTTGCCGTTGATCCCTTTCGCGCCGCTGCTCTCGTGCGGCGCGCCGACCGCGATCGTGTTGCCGTCGCTGCTGAGGGCGACGCCGACGCCGGCATGACCATCGAGCGCGCCGCCGCAGCCGAAATGCGCGCCGACCTGCGGGTTGGATGCCTTGAGGTATGCGACCTGCCGGACGGCCGCCGGCGGCGACTGCGCTCGCGTCTGCGCGACCATCCCGGCCGTCGCGAGCGACACTCCCACGACAATCGCCTTGTGCATGCGGCTCATCGCTGTCTCCTGCGTGCCCCGAGCGAGCGCGCCGATTATAGCCTTGACGAGGCCGTCTCTTCCGGCGGCCGCACGTGCCGGAACGATCGGTAGAGGACGATGTCGTAGACGATTTTCATGCCGCCGCCGATGAAGAGCGGCGCGGCGAGGACGACATACTGCATCACGACGCCGGCGATGGGAGGGCCGACGGCCCATCCGATCGTGCGCGTCAGGTTGGTGACGCCGCTCGCATACGTGCGGCGATGCGGCGGCACGATCGCCATCACGTACGACTGCCGCGTCGGGACGTCCATCTCGACGAGCGATTCCCGCCCGAGAAAGAGCCCCGCGGCCAGCGTGCCGGAGGACGTGGCGGGCGCCACCATCAGCAGCAGGCTCGATGGCAGGTGCGTCAGCACCATCGTGTTCAGCAGCCCGATGCGCCGCGCGAGCCACGCGGCGGCCACGTGAGACACCGCGTTGAGGCTGCGCGCGGCGAAGAACAGGATCGCCAGGTCGCGTTCGGTGAAGCCGTACCGCTGGAAGAACCAGTACGCGATGAGCGCGGAGCTGAGAAACCCTCCGCCGAGGCTGTCGATGCCGAACAGCAGCGCCAGCTTCGAGACGGACCGGCGCGTGCGGCGATCCTCGTCCGGAGACGAGGCGCTCGACGCCGTCGCGACGACCTCGACGCGCTTCGACAGCGCGGCGTACGGAAGAACGCCTGCGAGAGCCGAGACAGCGCAGGCCACGAAGATCGTGCGATGAGTGACGGGGAGGGCGGCGGCGAGTCCGCCAAGCGCGTGGCCGGCATCGAGGACGAGGTTGTACCACGCGAGCGTCCACGTCCGGCGCGCGGCGCCGGTCGTCTCCGGAAGAATCGCCTGCTCGAGCGTGCCCGCCGGTCCGCGATCGCGGCCCATGCCGTTCAGCATGCCGAGGAACGCCGCAGGGAGCAGCCACGCCAGGCGCGCGGATGTTGCGGCCGCCAGGTATCCGCCCGCCGTCAGCAGCGTCATGAGGACGAGCGTCCGGCGGCGCCCGAGCCGATCGGCCGCGACCGTCACGACGGCCGTCAGCGTCGCGATGCCGGCGAGGCCGGCGCCGATGACGAGGCCGGTGCCGGCGACAGAGACGCCGGCTTCGGTGAGGGCGATGGCGAGGATGACGCCGACGAGGCCGACGGCCGACGAGCGCAGGAAGGCGGCGGCGTAGATGAGCGCCGCGTCGCGACTCAGCACGAATGTAGGTCCGCCTGCCGCCTATCGCGGCGGACGCGCGCCGGTCTGATCGATCGCCCCGCGGAACGCGGTCGCCAGTTTCCGCGCGTCGCCCTTGCCCCAGTAGTGCAGGAAGACCACCTGCGGGTCAGTTCCCGTCATGTGGTGATGGATGGCGACGACGTCGATGCCGCTGGCGCGCAGCGACTTCAGCACCGGCGTCACCTCGCGGTCGAGCATCGCGATGTCACCGGCGACGACCGAGTCGGCGTCGCTGCCGTAAAAAGCGGCCCAGGTGTTGAGCCCCATGCGTGCATTGATGGACGCGCCCATTTCCTTCAACGGGATGTCAGGGCGGCCGATGGTGATCTTGTAGACCGCGCCGTTCTGCTCGCCGTCGTAGCCGACGATTTTTGCGAGCGAGGCGCTGTCGAGCGTGCCGTTGATCGCGCGGCCGGACGTTCCCACGGCGCCCTGTGGCGCCTGCCCCGCCGACGACGTGGAAAGGCGGGCGCCGATGAGCGCGAGCGCCGGTTTCACCTTCGCTGCCAGATCCGCCGCGCTGCCGTGGCCGTGCACGTGCATGTAGAAGATGCGCGGGGTGTCGAAGAAAAAGTGATTGTGCAGCGCGGTGACGTCGAGCCCGTTCGTCAGCAGCGCCGACATCACTGGATTGACCTCGTCCTCCGCCAGCACGAGATCGCCCATCATCACGTCCATCCCGCCGGTGCCCTTCGTCAGCGCCAGCCATCCGCCGAAGCCGAACGGCGTCGGCGTCGCAACGCCGTCGACGCTGACGTGCAGATCGTTGCGCGGCACGTTGACGCGCAGGACGTTGTCCTTGAAGTCGCCCTGCTTGCCGAGCGCGGTGAGGACGGCCTGGTAATCGGCAGGCATGGTGGCCTGTGCGAAGGAGGTTGCCGGGAAAAGGAGAACGGCGAGCAGAAGAAGAAGCAGACCCATACCGCGAGTCTACATCCATCGTTCTAGAATGGCGGCACTCCCATGCGGTTGACCTTGGCCGTTGTGCTGGTCGCGGCGATGACTACGGCGGAGTTGGAGAGTTTCCCGGGGCGCGCGCAGCTGAGCGACAGCGTCGAAGCGCAGAGCCCGCTCCGTTTGATCGCGACGATTGCGATGCCGGGGGTTGCCGGGCGTATCGATCATCTGGCCTTCGATCCGGCGCGGCAGCGGCTGTTCGTCGCGGCCCTGGGCAATGACACCGTCGAGGTCGTGGACACGTCGAAGAACGTTCACCTGAAGAGTCTTCCCGGGTTTCACGAACCACAGGGGATTGCCGTTGTTCCCGATCTGACTGCGGTCGCCGTCGCCAATGGCGATAGTGGAACGCTCCAACTGTTCGATGCGGCCAGTCTGGCAACCCGCTGGACGATCGACATCGGCGGTGACGCGGACAACGTCCGGTATGACGCGGCTGCGAAGCGGGTGTTCGTGGCGTTTCGGGGCGGTATTGCGCTCGTCGATCCGATGTCAGCTCGTGTCGTTCAACGGATCCAGATCAGCGGCCATCCGGAATCTTTCCAGCTGGAGTCGCAAGGCTCACGTCTCTTCGCAAACGTACCTGGCGCGTCGGTGGTGATGGCTGCCGACAAAAATGCGGCGACAGTGGTGGCTCGCTGGATGACGGGCGCGTGTCAGGCGAACTATCCAATGGCGCTCGACGAGCCAGCGCACCGGTTGTTCATCGGTTGTCGCCGGCCGGCGTCGCTCGCCTTGCTCGACTCGGGAGCGGGGAAGTTGCTGGGTGCGATTCCGGCCGTCGGCGATACCGACGACCTGTTTTACGACGCCATGCGGCAACGGGTCTACGTCATCGGCGGGGAAGGGTTTATCGACGTCGTTCAGCGCGACGGCGATTCTCTGCGTCGCATTGCCCGCGTGGCAACTCGAGACGGCGCCCGCACGGCGACATGGGCGCCGGGTCAGAGCCGCCTGTATGTGGCGGTCCCTGCCCGGCGCGGCCAGCCCTCCGAAATCCGCGTCTTCGGGCCGGTTTAGAATAATGGCCTGTTCCCATGCGTGTGACCTTGGCCGTTGTGGTGGTCGCGGCGATGGTCGTTTCCGCCGCCGCCCAGACCGATACAGGTGAGATCTCCGGTGTCATCCGGGACACGCAGGGCGGCGTGCTGCCCGGCGTCATCGTCGTGGCCGAGCAGCGCGAGAGCGGCACGCGCATCGAGCGCGTCACCGACGGCGAGGGGCGCTACTTCCTGCCGTCGCTGCGAACCGGGACCTACACCATC
>DASQAX010000519.1:0-14582 GCA_035635535.1 Vicinamibacterales bacterium
AGCGCAGGGCGGCATCATCGGCGTCGCGAGCAAGAGCACCGACCAGTCGATCCGCATCTTCAATGCCCACGACCATTACAACGAGTGGGTGTTCGTGGCGCAGCAGGTGAGCGGGCGCATCGGCGCGCCCAATGCGTCGCAGACGCCGACCGGCGGCGTCAACCTGCCTGGCGGCGCGCCGGGCACCATCGGCGGCCGCGGCGGTCGCGACGGCCGCGGCAATCAGCCGAGTCCCTTTGGTGGTCCGCCGCGTGGTCGGGGTCCTGGCGGCACCTTCGGTGCGCCGGGCGGGCCCGGCGGCTTCGGCGCCCCCGGCCGCGGCCGATAGCTACTTCACCTCCGCTCTACCTTTCCTGTTGTCGCGAACGAATCGCGCACGCGCGGGCATGCGCACACGCGGCAGTGTCTCGGCGTTCATCACCGCCGCGTCGGCGATGATGCCGTTCCTCGCCAGCAGCCACGCCGTCAGCGCGTAGGTCTCGTCCGCGGTGAGACTGCCCGGCGCGCTCGCAGGCATCGCGCGGCGGACGTAATCGAAGATCGTCGTCGCGTACGGCCAGTAGTTGCCGATCGTGAACGCGACGTCGGGCCGGCCGCCGCGCCAGCGTTCGTAGTCGGGGCCGAACGGCAGCGTCTCCTTCGGCTCGGCGCCGACGAGCGGATCCGCGGTTCCTCCTTCACCATTGGCGCCGTGGCACGCCGCGCACGTCTGGGCGTAGACACCGGCGCCTTCCCGCGCGCTGCCGCCGCCAGGCGGCAACCCGGCGCCGTCGGGGCTGACGTCGATGTCGAGCGCGGCAATCTGTTCCGGTGTGGCCGGCGTTCCCAGCCCGACGCGTCTCGGCGGCGACTGCGCAACCACCACGGCCGCGACCACCAGGATCGCGGCAACGAGCGTCAACAAGCGGTTCATACGCGCACCCGCTGAAGGCCGAACCGGACGCGGCCGTCGGCCGCAATCGTCCAGCCGGTCACCGGATTCAGGTGATAGCGCGTGCGCCGGCCGCGCGCCTGTTGCAGCGCCGACATTTCAGGCTGCACGTACCCGGTGTCGTCAACGGCGCGGCTGAGGATCTCCGTCGGGCGTGCATCCCACTGCCACGGAAAGCGGAAACGCGTGTGCGCCTTCGGGAGCACGGGCTGCTGCAGCGTCGCGGGCTTCCACGTCCGCCCGCCGTCGGTGCTGACGTCCACGCGACGAATCAGCCCGCGGCCGCTCCAGGCGATGCCGCGAATCTCCGTCCATCCCTTCTCGATCGCCTGCGGATAGCAGGGCGCGGTGATTACGGAGCGCGCGTCCATGACGAAGCTGAACTGGCGCGCGGTGCCGTCGGCGAGCGGATCGGTGTACTTGGACGTCTCCTCCCGCGTCATGAACGGCTGGCTGGCCAGCTTCATGCGCCGCAGCCACTTCACGCTCGCGTTCCCTTCCCAGCCGGGAAGCAGCAGCCGCGCCGGGTACCCCTGTTCGGGCCGCAGCGCCTCGCCGTTCTGCGCGTAGACGACCATCGCTTCGCCGAGGACCTCCTTGACGGGGATGCTGCGGGTCATCACCGCGGCGTCCTGTCCTTCGGCGAGGAACCACGTGGCGCCGGGCTGTGCGCCCACCTCGTTGAAGATCGCCGAGAGCATCACGCCCGTCCACTCGGTCTGGCTCGTCAAGCCGCAGAGGTCCTGCGGCGTCGTCTCCTCGCGCTGCCCGCCGAAGTTGCCCGAGCACTCGAGGAAGCAGGTGCGCGTGGCGGCGGGGAAGCGCTTCAGATCCTCCAGCGTGAACGTCAGCGGCCGATCGACCATCCCGTGCACCACGAGCCGGTACGTTCGCGGATCGACGACCGGGACGCCGCCGTGATGACGCTCGTAGTGGAGATCGGCGGGGGTGATGGTGCCGTCGAGGTCCTGCAGCGGCGTGCGGGAACTTGTCGGCGACGGCGTTCGCCTGGGATTTTCCGCTGGTGAGCGTGCGCCGAGGGTGTTCGGCAGCCGGCCCCATCGCTTCGTCGTGTCGGAGACAGGCTCCTGGGCGTGTGCGGTATCGGGTGCAAGGCCGGCCGCGGCGGCCCCGAGGGTCGTCTTCAGCAGCGCGCGGCGTGTCAGGCCATCGCGGTGTCCCGGCGGTCGTCTGTTCCGCATATTCGCGTCCTCACTACCGCAATTCTCCCATCACCGCGTCGTGAACCGCGCGCCGCACGCGCTTGATGGCGTCGTTGCTCCTGCTCGGGTGCACGCGGTTGGTCAGCAGCACCACGTACACGTCGTTCTCCGGATCGATCCAGAGTGACGTGCCGGTGAAGCCGGTATGGCCGAAGGCCCGTGGTGACATCAGCGTCCCGCACGACGAGGTCGGCAGCATGGTGTCCCATCCGAGCGCGCGCGAGCTGCCGGGCACGCCGTCCCGGCGCGCGACGAATTCCTCGAGCGTCGTGCGCCGGAAGACACCGCTCCTGTCGTCGAGAATCTGCATCAGGTGCCGCGCGTACGACCCGACGGCCGCCGCGGTGCCGAACAGGCCCGCGTGCCCGGCGACGCCGCCTAGCGCCGCCGCATTCTCGTCGTGCACCTCGCCGGCGAGCAGCCGCCCGCGCCACGGATCCTCTTCGGTCGGGGCGATGCGTCCGCGCCACAGCGACGGCGGGTTGAACTGGATCTCCTCGACGATCCCCATCTGCGAGAGCATCAGCGCGAACCGATCGGGAAGAGGAAGCCGGCCGTCGACGATGAAGCCGAGCAGGATGAAGTCGAGATCGCTGTAGACGGACCTGGTGCGCGGCGCGTACTCGAGCGGCTCGGCGGAAATCGCGGCTTCGTAGGCCGCGCGGCTTGCCGCGCGAGACGTCGAGAGCCCCTCGAGCTGCGTGAAGTAGGGGCGCCACGCCGGCAGCCCCGAGCAATGCGCGAGGAGATCGCGCAGCGTGACATCCGCTCTGTCCTCGCCGTTCCACGCCGCCAGGTGACCCGACACGGGATCGTCGAGCGCCAGCACGCCGCGTTCGAACTGCTGCATGACCAGCGGGGTCGTCGAGATGACCTTGGTGAGCGAGGCGAGATCGAAGATCGTGTCGTCGGCGGCCGGCGCCGCGGCGGGGTCGAACGTCAGCCGGCCGAACGCCTGCCGCCACAGCAGCTGACCGGCACGTCCGACCTCGATGACCGCTGCGGGAAACGCGCGCTCGGCGATCGCCTCCTCGAGCACCCGGCGGGCACCCGGGAATCGGATCCCGGATCCCGAATCCGGGATCCCGGCCGGGATCCCGGTCAAGATCCCGCGAAGGCGCCGCGACCGATCGCGGAGAGGTAGTCGATCCCCTTTGGCGGGCTGATCAGCCCGTCGTAGGAGAAGAGGATGATCCCCTGGGCACCCGCGCGCCGCGCGACGCCGATGTCGTCGAGCGTTTCGCGCTGCGACAGGCGGTTGGCGCCGATCCCCGCCCACACCGGCTTGCCGCCCGCCAGCGCGTGCACCTCCGCCAGCCGCGCTTCCATCTGCGCCGCATCGGTGCCCGACGCCATCGGGCACAGCGCGTCGAGGAAGCCGTTGTCGAGCCACGTCCGCCAGTCCTGCAGGTTGTCGCGCGCGGCAACGGCGGCGTCGGACACGACTGCTGCGCTGACGAGCGCCGCCGGCCGTGCCTCCTTCACCGTGGTGCGGAGCCGCGCAATCAGCGCGGTGAGCTGCGACTGGCGGAACAGCCGCCACTGGTCCGGGAGCTCGTTCGGGTAGGCGAACGGATCGATCTCTTCGATGGCGTCGATGCGCTCGCGCTCCGGCAGCGGCAGCTCTCCGCGCATGAAGCCACGGAATGCGGCGAGCGACTTCGCGCCGAAGTCGAAGTCGGCGGTGGGGAACTGCACGTGGTCGAGATAGACGCCGTCGAGCGCGTAGCGGCGCGCGAGGTCGCGCACGACACCCGCCAGGTGCAACGCCACCTCCGGCTGCACGGGCGAGATGTAGAGGCCGTCGACGCGGTCCGCGTTGTTGCGCGTCCAGCGCGCGAGCCGGCCGAGATAGTCGGGACTGTGTATGTCGATGGCGAGCAGCTCCGCCGCAATCGCGCGCGGCACCATCAGCCACTCGGGATGCTGGTAGACGACGTGGTTGCGGGCGAAGGGGAGCTCTCCTGGCGCCGCGACGCGCGAAACGTCCACCCAGGCATGCACCCGCAGCCCGGCCGCGTGCGCCTGGACGACCGTTTCACCGATGGGATCGAACGCCAGCGCGGCCGCGGGCGCGTCGTCGATGGCCTGGACGAAGAGCGTGTTGAAGCCGGCGGTGGCCGCCGAGGCAACCATCTTGCGGATGGCGTCCCCGGATTCGAGGCTCGCGCGGCGCACCCAGAGCGCGCGGACCTCGTCGCCGCTGCCGGCGGCGTGCGCCGGCACGAGCGCGGCAAGCGCGGCCATGACACCGCAGAGAAGGGGGGCGATGACAGTGCGCGCCATTCGCGCGCGCCCGCGCGTCACCGCGGCCAAGTCGTCAGCATCCATCGGGGAGAAGCGCAGACTGTACTACAATTTTCGAAGGATGCACGTGCTCGGAATCGACGCCGGCGGGACCAAGACCATCTGCCTGCTTGCCGATGGCGAGGGGCGGATCATCGGGGAAGCGCGCGGCGGCGGCGCCAACCTGCAGGCGGCCGGCGAGCTGGAAGTCGAAAAAGTCCTGCACCATGTGATGGATGCCGCGATTGGCGATCGCGACGTCCTCCCGGTCGCAATCTGCCTTGGCATCGCCGGCGTCGATCGCCCGGCCGATACCGCGGCGGTGCACGGCATCATGCGGCGCATCGGCTCCAAGGCCCAGGTCATCGTCGTCAACGACGCGCTGGTCGCGCTCGTCGCGGGGGCCGGCGACGACGAAGGCGTCGTGGTCGTGGCGGGGACAGGGTCGATCGCGTACGGCCGCGACGCGTCGGGGCGCGCCGCGCGCGCCGGCGGGTGGGGCTACCTGCTCGGCGACGAAGGCGGCGGCTTCTGGATTGGACGCGCCGCGCTGACCGCGGTCGTGCGGCAGTTCGACGGACGCGGGCCCGCGACGCTGCTGACGCCGATGATCCTCGAGCACCTGGATCTCTCGACGCCAAAGGAGCTGATTCACGAGATCTACTACCGCGACGTGCACCGCCACACGATTGCCGGCATCACCAGCGTGGTGCAGCAGGCGATGGAACAGCACGACGCGATTGCCGCGGAAATCCTGGCGCGCGCGGGCGCGGAGCTGGCGTCGGCGGCGGAGTCGGTGATCACGCGCCTCGAGATGCGCGGCAAGACGTTTCCCACGGTGCTGGGTGGCGGCATCTTTCGCGGCATTCCATGGCTGGTGGACGACATGACGCGGCGGCTGTCGGAGATTGCGCCGCGCACGGAGGTGCGGCGGTTGAACGTCGAACCCGCGGTCGGCGCCGTCCGGCTCGCGCTCGCCGCCGCGCGCGGCTCGCTCGCCATTCCCACCTATGTATAGGCGTCGGTGGAGTCCGCCTTCAGGCGGACCTTATGAAGATCACCGTCTTCGAGAGTAGCGACGCCGTCGCGTCCGCGCTCGCGGAACGCGTCGCGTCGATGCTGCGTGCCAGGCCCGACGCGGTCCTGGGTCTCGCCTCCGGCCGCACGCCCGTAGACGGCTACGCCGAGATGCAGCGCCTGCACGCGGCGGGGCAGATGGACTGGTCGCGCGCCTCCACCTTCAACCTCGACGAGTTCGCGGGGATCGACGGCGGCCATCCGGGAAGCTTCCGCACCTTCATGGAGGATCACCTGTTCGCGGGCGTGAACCTCCGGCCCGGGCGCATTCATTTCCTGGACGGCGCCGCGGCGGATCTCGACGCGGAGTGCGATCGCTACGAGGAGGCGATTGTCGCGGCCGGCGGGATCGATCTGCAGATTCTCGGCATCGGCAGCAACGGGCACATCGGCTTCAACGAACCCGGCGACGATCTGCCCGTGCGGACGCATCGCGTGCGGCTGATGGACTCGACGCGCCGCGACAATGCGGCCCTCTTCGGCAACGATCCGTCCCGTGTCCCGCGCGAGGCGCTGTCGATGGGCATCGGGACCATCCTGCACGCGCGCCGCATCGTGCTCGTCGCGACGGGCGGCAAGAAGGCCGAATGCATCCGGGAGTCGATCAACGGCCGGATTGCGACGCGCGTTCCCGCGTCGATGCTGCAGGTGCACCCGGAGGTGGAGATGCTGCTGGACGAAGAGGCGGCGGCGTTGATCGGGCGGACCTGAGGTTCCGCCCCTACACCGGAGTGCGCCCGTTGTCCGAGGCTTCGGCCGCGCCCTGCAGCATGCCGCGGAGGCGCGGCTCGATGTCCTCGCCGATCGCCTCGCGCATCGAATCGTGCGACTTGCGCAGGCGCGACAGCGCCTTCGGATAGGGAAGCCCGGTCTTCTGCATGACGATCGCCGCCTTCACGTTCCAGTGCGCCTTCTTCAACAGCTTGTCGGAGTCGTCGTACTCGAGGCCGGTGACGATGTTCACGATGCGGCGCGCCCGGTCCTTCAGCTTCTCGGAGCCGGTCTGGACGTCCACCATCAGGTTGCCGTACGTCTTCCCGATGCGGACCATCGCGCCGGTCGTCAGCATGTTGAGCACCATCTTGGTCGCGGTGCCCGCCTTGAGGCGCGTCGAGCCGGCGATCACTTCCGCGCCGACGCCGGGTGAAATCGTCAGGTCGACGAAGGTCTGCAGCTCGGTGCCGGGATCGCACGTGACGAAGATGATGCGGGCGCCCGCGCGCCGCGCGCGCGTGAGCGCGCCCCGCACGAACTGGGTCATCCCGCTCGCCGACACGCCGATCACGATGTCGCGCTTGGTGGGCCGAAGCCGCATGATCGAGCGCGCGCCTTCCTCGTAGTTGTCCTCGACGCCTTCCTTCGCGGCGAAGATCGCGCCGCGTCCCCCGGCCATGATGGCCTGCACCAGCGTCGGGTCCGTGCTGAAGGTCGGCGGCATTTCGGCGGACTCGAGGACGCCGAGCCGGCCGCTCGTGCCGGCGCCGACGAAGATGACGCGTCCCTCTTTCCGGAGCGCGCTGGCGATCATCTCGACGCCGACGGCAATGCGCTCGTGCTCGCGCTGGACCGCCGCCAGCATCTTGCGGTCCTCGCCGAGCATCAGTTCGACGATGTCGCCGGCGGCGAGCTTGTCGATTCCGAGTGTCGCGGGGTTGATGGCTTCGGTCGGGAGGGACTGCCACTTCGAGCGCACAGGCATAACTTCGCTACAATTCTACAATCGCGCGCCCTTCAACTCGCTTCGTTCGCCCGGGGCCAGCCCCGATTGATGCCTACCTGACCCATCTGACGGTGGAACGGCGGTTGTCCGTCAACTCGGTCGAGAGCTACGCGCGCGACCTCGTGTTCCTCGCACGGTTCGCGGCGGGCCATCGGACGCCGGTCGAACGGCTGACGCGGCAGCGGCTCGAAGAGCTGGTTCGGACGCTGATGTCCGAGGGGCGCTCGCCGCGCTCCGTCGCGCGCGCCATTGCGTGCTATCGCGGCTTCTATCGTTTCCTGGTGATCGACAAGGGCCTCAAGACGAACCCGGCCGGCGACCTGCGAGCGCCCCGGGCCTGGCAGGCGCTGCCGCGGCACCTGTCGGTCGAGGACGTCGACCGGCTGCTCCAACAGCCCGACGTGAGTGCGCCGCGTGGCCTTCGGGACCGCGCGCTCATCGAGCTGCTGTATGCGACCGGCCTCCGGGTGTCCGAGCTGATCGGGCTGCGCCCGGCCGACGTGAACCTCGAGGCATCGTACCTGACGTGCACGGGCAAGGGCGCCAAGCAGCGGATCGTGCCGATGGGCGACGAGGCCGCGGCGTGGGTCCGGCGCTACCTGCGCGACGGCAGGCCGGCGCTGCTCGGCAAGCGCTCGAGTCCGCGGCTCTTCGTGAACGCGCGCCGCGGCGGGCCGGGGCTGACGCGCGTCGGCTTCTGGAAGATCCTGAAGGCGTACGGGCGCGGCGCCGGCCTCACCGCGGCGCTCAGCCCCCACATGCTGCGGCATTCGTTCGCGACGCACCTGCTCGAGCGCGGCGCGGATCTCCGCGCCATCCAGATGATGCTGGGCCACGCCGATCTGTCGACGACGCAGATTTACACCCACGTGCTGCAGCAGCGGATGCGGACGGTGTACGACCGTTTTCATCCCAGGGCGTGAGCGCGCAGCCGTGTTACGCCTGATGCGGCGCTTCGCTGTCCTGGCCGTCGCGGCGATCGCGCTCGCGATCATGATGCCGGCGGGCTCGCGGCCGCTGCCACCGCCGCCGCCGGGGGTCGTGCCGGGAGCTCGCGGCGTCGTCCACGTCCACACCAATCGCTCCGACGGAACCGGTTCCGTCGACGACGTGATCCGCGCGGCGGCGAGCGCCGGCCTGACATTCGTCATCGTCACCGACCATGGCGACGCGACCCGAGCGCCCGACCTGCCGGATTACCGCAACGGCGTCCTCTACATCGATGCCGTCGAAATCAGCACGCGAGACGGCCACGTCATCGCGCTCGCGTTGCCGAGGGCGCCCTATCCGCTCGGCGGGGAAGGGCGCGATGTCGTCGACGACATTCACCGGTTGGGCGGCCTGGCCATTGCGGCGCATCCCGGCTCGGCGAAGCGCGAGCTGCAATGGACCGACTGGAATGCGCCGCTCGACGGGCTCGAATGGCTCAACGCCGACAGCGAATGGCGCGACGAGCGTCCGTGGACGCTGGCGCGGGCGCTGCTGACGTATCCGTTCCGTCCGCCGCAGGCGCTGGCGCTGCTGCTCGATCGGCCCGAGGCCGTCATCCGGGAGTGGGACGAACTGGCGCAGCGGCGCCGCGTCGTCGGCCTCGCGGCGGTCGACGCGCACGCGCGCGTCGGCGTGCGCTCGCTCGGCGAGCCGTACGACACCGCGGGCTCGCTGCACTTCCCGTCCTATGCCAATTCGTTCCGGGAGTTCTCCGTCGAGCTCTCGGACGCGCGGCTGAACGGCACTGCGGACGCCGACGCGCGAACCGTGATCGACGCCATCCGCGAGGGCGCCTTCTATTCGACGATTGACGCGCTTGCCGGTCCGGCGGCGCTAAGCGTCGCGGCAACCGGCGAGGAGCGCGCGCATCTCCACGTCGAGGCGCAGGCGCCAGACGACGCGACGATCACGCTGTTTCGGGACGGTGCACCGGTCGCATCCGCGCAGGGCGGACGGCTGGATCACGACGCATCGACGGCACCGGGTGTCTACCGCGTCGAGGTCGCGCTGCCGGGCTCGCCGGGAACGCCGCCGGTTCCGTGGCTCATGTCGAATCCGATCTACGTGAAGCGCGCGCCCGAGGGGGCCTCGCCACAACCGGAGCGATCGCCGCCGCGAACGTCGACGACGCTGTACAGCGGGGGTCCCCCGCGCGGCTGGACGATCGAGAAAAGCGCCAGCTCCGATGCCGCGATGGACGTCATCGGCGCGCTTGACGGGTCGCAGCTCCGCCTGCGGTTTGCGATTTCGGGAACCGCCGCGGACAGCCCGTACGCGGCGTTCGCGATGCCCGCTGGGGCCGCGATTGCGATGTACGACCGGCTCGTGTTCACCGCGCGCGCGGACCGGCCCATGCGGCTGTCGGTGCAGCTGCGTGCCTCGGCCGGGGAAGGGGAGCGATGGCACCGGTCGGTCTATCTGGATCAAACACCGCGGACCATCGACCTGCCGTTTTCGGACTTCCGGCCGCTCGGCACGACGACCAGCGCGTTGCCGGTTCTGTCGAAGGTGGATGCGATTCTCTTCGTGGTCGATACCGTCAACGCGAAAATCGGATCGAACGGGCAGATGCAGATCGACGACATCAAATATGGGCGGTGAGGTTTCGAAGAGGGCGCGGCCTTCAGGCGGCGCTCAGGTACGGACTGTCAGCAGCAGATATGCCGCGCCCGCGCCGAAGAGGAGATTGGGCGCCCACGCCGCGAGCATCGGCGCGACGACGCCGCCGGTGCCGAGCGCGGCAAAGACGCTGAAGGCGACCCAGTAGGTGATGGCGATGACGATCCCGACGCCGATCCCGTACATCGCGCCGCGGCGGCCGGCCGTCACCGCGAAGGGCACCGCGATGAGCGTCATGATCAGCGTGACGAACGGGAACGACGCCTTGCGTTCGAGCGCCACCTGCTGGGCGATGACGTCGAAGCCGCTCCGGCGCAGCTGCTCGATGTAGGTCTGCAGCTGCGAATAGCTCATGAACTGCGCTTCCGGCTGCCGCGTGCCGAAATACGACGGCGGGTCGAGCGTGAAGTCGGCGACCGGCTGGGAGGCGAACCGCCGCGTGTCGCCCGACGGCAGCAGCTCGCGCGACCATGCCCGCTCGGCGCGCCACGTGTTGGGCGTGCCCGCCCTCGGCGCATAGCGCGCCACCTCCGCGTACGACCGGCGCGCGAGCGACCGCATGTTGCCCGAGAACTCGTACACCGACAGCCCCATCAGCGCGTTCGCCTTCGGGTCGAAGTAGTTGTAGTGATAGATCTCGCCGTGGGTGCCGACGACCCACTGGCGCGTCAGCATGTCGAGCGTCTCCGGCGCGATGCCGTTCATCACGCGCTTGATCGCGTCGGCCTTCCGGTTCCACTCGCCCAGGATGGTCTGCTCGAGCGCGAACAGCGTCCCGCCCGCCAGCAGCGCGACGCCGAGCATCGGGACCGCGACGCGATAGAGGCTGATGCCGCACGCCTTCATCACGATGAGCTCGCTGTTCTTCGTCAGCACGCCGATGGTGACGAGCGAGGCGAGCAGCACCGACATCGGCAGCACGTAGTAGACGTACTGCGGCAGCAGGTACCAGAGGTACGCGCCCATCGTGGCCCACGTCGCCGCGCCCTTGAACACCTTGTCGGACCGGTCGATGAACGTCGAGATGTAGAACAGCGCCAGCAGGCCGAGCGCGCAGAGCAGGAACACGCGCACGTACATCGACGTCACGTAGCGATCGAGGATGCTCGGCTTCGGCAGCCGGGCGATCAGGCCGGGCGGCGAGATCTCCGCGTCGGACGCGCGGTGGTGCCCGCGCCTCGCCTGCTTCGTGGCGGCACCGCGCTGCAGCCAGTGCGGCAGCGCGAGGCGGAACTCCCGGTCCGCGGCGCGCGAGCGCCAGAAGAACAGCCCCGCGCCCACGAAGCTCAGGATGATGTTCGGCCCCCAGACGGCGAGCCACGGTGGAATCAGGTGCCCCTTGGCCAGCGCCGGTCCGAGCGTCAGCGGGATGTAGTACGCGAAGATGACGCCGAGGCCGAAGACGAAGCTCCCGAGCTTGCCGTCGCGGCGGTTGGTCGCGCCGAGCGCCAGGCCGATCACGCCGAACACGAGGCAGGCGACCGGGATCGCGAACTTCCTGTGAATCGCCATGATCTGGTTGTGCGACGACTGGCCGAGCGTCTCGAGCTCCCCGGCGCGGACCCGCAGGTCGAAGATCGTCATCTCCGGGTCGCCGCGCTGCGGACCTTGCCGCGGAAAGACCGACTCGGGGCTGACGCTGACCACCTGGCGCGCGAACTTGACGACCTGGTACGTGCCGTCGGGATTGGCGACGTGACGCGTGCCGTCGTCGAGCACCATCTCGACCGTGCGCTTCTTCGCGTTGAGCGCCACGCGCCCGTGGCGCACCAGATAGATCGCCTCGGCTCGCCCCGGCGAGCTGTCGGCCAGGAACACGTCGTTCCAGCCGCCTTCCGGCGGAATATCGCGCACGTAGATGACGAGATTGGGGAACTCGGTGAAGAAGACGCGCGGCTTCACCTCGCCTTCGGCGCGCTCGGCGAGGACGTTGAACGCAATCTGGCGGAACGCCTGGTTCGCGTCGGGCAGCGCCTCGATCATCACGTACGACGTCGTTGCCCAGCCGACCACCGCGATAATCCCGACGGGCCACAGCAGCCGCGCCACGCTGACGCCGCACGCCTGCATGGCGACGAATTCGCGATCGGCGGAGAGGCGGCCGAAGGCGATGAGCAGCCCGATGAGCAGCGCGGAGGGAATCGACAGCGCCAGCGACGAGGGCAGCAGCGTCGCCATCGCGCGAAGCACGACCGTCGTCGGCACGCCCTTGGCGATGAACGCCTCGGCGTACTGCATCATCGACGGGACGATTAAGATGAACGTGAAGACCAGCAGCGCGATGACGAACGGCAGCAGGACTTCACGGATGACGTATCGGTCGAGAATCTTCACGGAACCTGTGGGAACCTCTCCATTATGACGCGCGTCGCGCTGCTGTGGCACATGCACCAGCCGTTTTACGAGGACCTCGCGACCGGCGAGCACGTCCTGCCATGGGTGCGGTTCCACGCCATCAAGGACTACTGGGGAATGGCCGCGCTGCTGCGCGAATTCCCGGCCGTCAAGGCCACCTTCAACCTGGTGCCGTCGCTGCTCGTCCAGCTCGAGGCGTTCGCCCGGGACGAAGCGCGGGACCGGCACCTCGAGATCGGGTTGAAGCGGGCCGACACGCTGACGGAGGAGGAGCGCGCCTACTGCATCGAGGAGTTCTTTCACGCGCACCGGCCGAAGATGATCGACCCGTACCCGCGCTACGCGGAGCTGTTCGCCAGGCGCGAATCGAACGGCGTCGGCCTCAGCGTCCGGTCCCAGGTGTCGCAGTTCTCGACCGACGACATCCGCGACCTGCAGGTCTGGCACAAGCTCGCGTGGATCGACCCGTACTACTTCGACCGCGACGAGCGCGTGCGCGCGCTGGTCGCGAAGGGACGCCGCTTCAGCGAGGAGGACAAGGCGACGCTGCGCGCCGTCGAGCTCGAGTTGATCCGGCGCGTCGTCCCTGAATACCGCGACGCCGCGGCGCGCGGCCAGGTCGAGATCTCGACCTCGCCGTTCTACCACCCGATCCTCCCGCTGCTGTGCGACACCGACGTCTACCTGCGGACGCATCCTGCCTCGAGGATGCCGCGCGAGCGGTTCCGCAGGCCGGAGGACGCGGCGGAGCAGTTGCGGCGGGCGGCGGAGCTCCACGAGCGGCTGTTCGGCCGGCGGCCGGTCGGGCTCTGGCCCTCGGAGGGCTCGGTCTCGGACGCGATGGTTCCACTCGTCGCGGCGGCCGGCTTCCAGTGGATGGCGACCGACGAGGAGATTCTCGCGAAATCGATCGGGCGGGAGTTCCCGCGCGATCGCGACAGCAACGTCGAGAATCCCGAGGCGCTCTATCGCCCCTATCGCGTCGGCCGCGAGGCGCAGGTCGCGTGCGGGTTCCGCGACCACACGCTGTCCGACCTGATCGGCTTCAGCTACGCGTCGTGGCCCGCCGACGCCGCCGCCGAGAACTTCGTCCACCGGCTCGCCAGCGCGGGCGCGCGCTACACCGCCCGGACCAGCGGGGGAGAGGCGACCATCTTCGTCATCCTCGACGGCGAAAACGCGTGGGAGCATTACGAGGGGCAGGGACGTCCGTTCCTGCGCGCGCTCTACCGCCGGCTGGCGTCACACCCGCAGCTGAGGACGGTGACGATGGCGGAGGCGTGCGCCGCGGCCAAGGACACGCTGCCGTCGATCTTTCCCGGGTCGTGGATCAACGCCGATTTCTACATCTGGGTCGGTCACGCGGACGATCAGCGCGCCTGGAGCCAGCTTGCCGATGCGCGCCGCGCGCTCGAGTCGGCGACCGGCGTCCCGCCCGAAGCGATGGCGCGCGCATGGGAGGAGATGCTGATTGCCGAGGGGTCCGACTGGTTCTGGTGGTACGGCGACGACCATTCGTCGGACCACGATCTCGTCTTCGACGAGCTGTTCCGGCGCCACGTGCGGAACATCTATCGCGCAATCGGCCAGGCGGTGCCCGAGGAACTGTTCGTCAGCAACATCACGACGCAGCCGCCGCTGGCAGGCATCGCCGCCCCGAGCGCCTTCATCCACCCGGTCATCGATGGCGAGCTGACGAATTACTTCGAGTGGCTGGGGGCGGGATCGGTCGACATCCTTCCGGCCGGCGACGCGATGCACGAGGTCTCGGCGCATGCCGTGGCCGTATCGGGCATCGAGTTCGGGTTCGACCTCGAGAACCTGTACGTCAAGGTCGCGGGGCCGTCGCCGATGCGCGACGTCATCAACGGCGATCAGCAGCTCAGCCTGAACTTCCTCAAACCCGAGGGGTGCCGCATCGTCGTCAGCGGCGCCGACGGCAACGTGCGGGCGGTGATGGTCGATCGGCCGCGCGTCAGGAGCACGCCCGGCGGGGGCTGTCCCGACATCAAGGTCGCGGCCGGCGGGCTGCTGGAGCTCCAGGTTCCGTTTCAGTGTCTCGACGTGTCGACGGACTCGACGGTCGCCTTCATCGTGTCGCTGAACCGCCAGGGCGCCGAAGTGGAACACTACCCGCGGCACCAGCCGATCGAGCTGCAGGTGCCGGACGAGCGGTTCCCGGCGAAGAACTGGACGGCGTGATTGGCTGGTTGGTAGGTGGTGGGTTCTGGATGGTGGTGGTCAGTTGATCGTGGCCGGTGGTTCGTGGCGTCGCGTAGTTAACATAACATCTATTATGCGACTCAATAGACTTGGCTGAGTAAACCCGCGAGTTGCGCCCTCAACGCCTAAGCAGCCAACGATGAACGGCCAACGATGA
>DASQAX010000520.1:0-4275 GCA_035635535.1 Vicinamibacterales bacterium
GACTAGAATTTCTGGAGCCGCAGCTCGCTGCGGTCGGTGTCGAGCGCCACGCGGTAGTGGCTCAGGAAGTTGTGCCCCACGATCCCGCCAAGCTGGAAGCCGAGGAGCACGCTCGGCGCGCGGAGATTCAGCACCACGAGCGGCATGTTCTTGTATTCGATCTGATCGAAGTTCAGGTCCATGCCCGGCAGCAGGAACGCATCGCGATCCCAGCCTGACGTCCCGTACACCTTCAGCGGAATCCTGCGGTAGCCGTCCTGGTTGAAGTGCCCCGCCGTCGCGGCGCTGATCGAGATCACCTCGCCGCCCGTGTCGACGACGAAATAGGTCGGGCGCGTGGAGTTCAGCATGCCGCGCACCATGGCGAGGCGATGGATGCGCATCGGCAGGCGCAGGCTGCCCGCTTCCGGCTCCGGCAGGCTGCGTCCCATCGTCAGCATGCGGTGCTGGTAATCGATCAGCATCGACATGCCGAACGACAGCGGCGAGAAGCTCTCCCCTTCGCGCTTCGGGATGCCGCGCAGCGCCGGGTTCTTGATGAGCACCGGCAGGTTGCGCACCTGCAGGTCGCCGATGTCGAGACGGTTGATGCGCGACAGCTGCAGGCCGCGCAGGCCGACCTCGCCGACGCCCGCGCTCAGCGTGTAGGTAATCGGGCTGATGTTGGCCCGCTGCGCCGTGTCGCGCGAGATCACCGTCTCCTCGGAGCCCGTGTCGAGGATGAAGTCCTGGTTGCGGCCCCCGTTGACCTTCACCTGGATGACGATCTTGTCGTCCACGAGGCGGAACGGCATCGTGTGCGTCGTCTCGAGATCCTCGGGATCGACCTCGACCGGGTTCCTCCCCTCGAACGCCTTGAGGAACTTCACCTGCGAGCGCGTCCACGCGGCCTTGTCGCTGCGGTCCTTGTTCGGCAGCAGGTTGATGAAGTTGTTGTAGGCGTTGGCGGCTTCGTCGAAGCGGTGCAGCCGCTGGTAGATGGCGCCAATCTCGGCGTGGATCTCGCCGTCGCGCGGCGCCATGGCAGCGGCCGCCTGCGCTTCCGTGAGCGCCTCGTCGAGCTTCGAGCGCGTCGCCAGCGAGCGCGCCAGCCCGAAGCGGGCGCGTGACGATTCCTTGTTGATCGACAACGCCTGGGCGTAGACGTCGTCCGCCTCGTCGAAGAGGCCGACCGACCAGAGCGAGTCCGCGTAGAGCGACAGCGCCTCCGAATCGGATGGCGCCGAGGCGCGAAGCAGCTCGCCTTCCTTCTGCGCCAGCTCGTACTCGGCGATGCGCAGCGCGGTCTTCACTTTCCCCTCACGGGCCCGCACCTGCAGGTCGTGGTCGTCGGTCTGGATCGCCTTGTCGTAGGCGTCGAGCGCCTCGCGGAACCGGGTTTCGTCCGACAGCAGGTTGCCGAGCTGGAACTGCAGCTCCGCATCACCGGCGGTGATCTTGTCGTCCGCCTGGAGGACGAGGGTGCCTGCCACGACGGCGGCGGCGCAAAGGACGAAGCGGAGTGTCCAACGCATCATGGGTGCGGAACCTCCCGGCCCCGGGAATCCAAGCCGACCTGCTTGCCCGCCGAAGCATTATGCGAAGGCGGGAGGTCGGCCTCTATTTTTGAAAGTGCTGCGCGTTGACGTCGATGAAGCTCTTCCACTTTTCCGGCGTCTCGTCGAGCGCGAAGATCGCTTCCACGGGACAGGCCGGAACGCAGGCGCCGCAGTCAATGCATTCGTCGGGATGGATGAACAGCTGTTGCGCCGATTCGAAGT
Source organism: Vicinamibacterales bacterium (assembly GCA_035635535.1). Classification (GTDB taxonomy): domain Bacteria; phylum Acidobacteriota; class Vicinamibacteria; order Vicinamibacterales; family UBA2999; genus Gp6-AA40. The sequence goes on from DASQAX010000520.1 coordinate 1,761, forward strand.
CGGGCTCGTCTTTCCGCGGATGGATGCAGTCCACTGGGCAGACGTCGACACAGGCGGTGTCCTTCGTGCCGACGCAGGGCTCGGTGATGATATACGCCACGCAATTCTCCTGGAGCGGGTCTCGATGCAGGGGCGGCGCGGGAGCCGACCTCGCGGGGGCCGCCTTCGTCGGCCCCACGGGTACAGCGCGGAAGTATAACTCGGAGATCACGGTTGACGCGGAAACTGGTCGGAGCGGTGCTGCTGTGTCTTGCCGGTCTGGTCGTGGCGGCCCAGGCGCCGCCGGGGGACTGGCGCGAGGCGCGCGAGTACCTGCCGCTGTTCGCACCGGCGGGCGCGCGGGCGCGCGCGTATCACGTTTACGTCACCCCGCTCGACCTGCAAGCCGTGCTGAAACAGGTTGGCGCCGATCCGTTGACGCTGCACCCGCCGGGCTCCTGGCTGCCGGTCGCGCAGCTGCCGTCGGACGCCTTCGGACAGACGGGCGGATACGACCGATCGATGCTCGCGCGCCTCTACGGCTCGGCGCGCGCGATGGTTTCGCGAGGCCCCCGCGGCCCTGCAGGCCCCTCGACTGGGCTCGGGGCAGGCCGGCCCAGCGAGATGTGGACGCTCATCTCGCCGTATCCAAGCGGAGACATGCGGCGGCTCGAGCCGGGAACGCTGTTGATCGTGGTGAACCTTGAACGATCCGGCGCCCCGTAAAGGGGCGCCCTGCGAACGCTGAGGGCGGTTCCGCAATCCGTATTTCCTCACCGGTGATTTACGCAGCACGTATAATCACCTCTCCGCTTCTCAAAGAAATGTTAGGGAATTGGCCGGGCTTGGTGGCCCGACCTTTGCCGTTACGGAGGACCTTCGTCACCAGTCCACTGATGCCTGCGACATCTTCGCTCACGAACCGGATTTTCATCGCCTGCACGCTGCTGGCGATGCTGTCGCTCGGCTTCGCGTTCTATTTCGTCAACGCGAGGGCGATGAACGAGGCGGAGGCGGAGCTGCGCCGCAGCCTGATCGAGACGGGCCTCCTGGTGGATCAGAACCGCGTCGGCCTGACCGACACCTTCACGCGGCTGGCGCGGCTGGTCGCGGACCTGCCGAAGCTGAAAGCCGCGGTCGAGACCAGCGACCCGCCGACGGTGCAGCCGCTGGCCGACGAATACCGCGAGGAGATCAAGGCGGACATCCTCCTGCTGACGGGACGCCGCGGCGAGCTGCTCGGCACCTCGGGCGCCGGGGCCGCCGCGATGACGCTCCCCATCGCGCTCAGGGACACCGACTCGCTCGACGAGATTTCCACCTTCGCGCCGGATTCACGAGGCGTGCTGCAGGTCGTCAGCGTCCCCATCCGGCTCGATCAGGATCCCGAGCCCGACGTGCTCGGCCGGCTGACGGTCGGCTTCTTCCTCGACGATCGGTTCGCCGAACAGATCAAGCGGCTGACCGCGAGCGAGATCGCGTTCGGCGCCGGCAACCGCATCCTCGCCTCGACGATCCCCGCCGATTCGCGCGAGGCGCTGGCCGCAGTGCTCGGCGCGCACGACATCGCCACGGTGCGGATTGGCGGCGAGGAATACCTCGCGCTCGCGCGCCCGCTGGAGCCGCGCGGCGCCGCCACGAGCCCCGTCGTGCTGACGCTTCGATCGCGGACCGAGCGCCTCCGCTTCCTCACCACGATTCGGACGGGCCTCGAAGGCGCGCTCGTCTTCACGCTCCTGCTGGCGACGATCGTCAGCTACGCGCTCGCCCGCACGGTGACGCGCCCGCTCACGGTCATCACGCACGCGATGCGCGACGTCGCCGCGACGGGCGACCTGACGCGCAAGGTCCCGCTGCACAGCGGCCCGTGGGACGACGAGGACGCGAAGCTGCTCGCCGCGACGTTCAACACGCTCACCGAGTCGGTGGCGCGCTTCCAGGCGGAGGCGGCGCAGCGCGAGCGGCTGTCGTCGCTCGGCCGGATGTCGACCGTGATCGCGCACGAGATTCGCAACCCGCTGATGATCATCAAGGCGACGCTCAGCATCCTGCGCCGCGCGGACCTCTCGCCCGAGGAGCGGCGCGAGGCGGTCGCCGACATCGCCGACGAGACCACGCGCCTCAACCGGATCGTCACCGAGGTGCTCGACTTCGCCAAGCCGATCCAGTTCGACTACGCCGAGTCGAGCGTCAACGACGTCTGCCGCGCGTCGGCGGCCGCCGCGTGGGCGGGCGACGCCGAGAGCAAGGTCGCGCTGGAGCTCGACGCCTCGCTGCCGCGCATCGTCACCGACCCCGAGCGGCTGCGCGCGGCGCTCGTCAACATCATGACGAACGCCCGCCACGCCGTGCAGGCCGCGCACCTCGCCGACAACGGCGCCGCCGCCGTCACCGTCCGGACGCGCGGCAACGGCAACGGCCACGTGATCGTCTCGATCAGGGATCGCGGCGTCGGCATCGCGCCGGAGGACATGGCGCGCATCTTCGACCCGTACTTCACGACCCGGCGGGCGGGCACCGGCCTCGGCCTGCCGAT
>DASQAX010000521.1:0-5798 GCA_035635535.1 Vicinamibacterales bacterium
GACATCTTCGCGACGCCGTCGATCAGTCGCTGGCCGACGCGTGCGATGAGGCCGCCGACCTCAGCGGTGGCGACCACTTCCACCTCCGTTCCCGCGGCTGTCGGTTTCAGCGCAATCGCCGCGGACCCGCGCGCGAAGCCGGGCTTGCCGGTGGCGTCCACCGTCAGACGATAGGACTCCGGCGGCTTCTGGTCCGACAGCGTGACGGTGGACGAGAACGAGCCGGAGACCGCGGCGACGCCGACCGTCATCTCCGCGTGGTAGCGGTCGTCGCCAATCGGCCGCAGCTCGCGGCAGCCGGGCAGGCACGACTTGATCGCGTCCGGATCCATCAACAGCTTCCAGACATCCGCCGGCGGTGCCGCGAAGCTATAGGTGCTGCGTATTTCCATGACGAAGATGCCGGGCGAGGTCCTCGATGCTCTTCAGATTATGCGCGGGCATGAAGTCGTCTATGTGGCCCAGTGCCGCCTGCATCCCCCGCGTCAACGGCTCGTAGCTCGCCGAGCCGAGCAGCGGGTTCAACCAGATGAGACGCGAGCAGCGGCGCCGAAGGCGGGCGAGCTCGCGGCCGAGCAGCTCCGGGTCGCCGCGGTCCCATCCGTCGGACACGATCAGGACCACCGGCCCATGGCGCATCACGCGCCTCGCCCACGTGGTGTTGAACGTGCGCAGCGCCTCGCCGATGCGCGTGCCTCCGCCCCAGTCGTGCAGCTCGCGCACCATCCTGGAGACCACGCGATGCCCTCCCGTGGCCGCGACGTAGCGTGACACACGTGTGAGCCGCGTCGCGAACACGAAGCTTTCCACGTGGCGCGCGCTTCGGGTGAGCCCGCTGGCAAACGACAGCAGCATGCGGCCGTAGCGGTCCATCGATCCGCTGACGTCGGCGAGCAGGACGATCGGCCGCGGCGCCTCGCGGCGAACGCGCCGCGGGAGCTCGATCAGCTCTCCGCCGCGCATGACGTTCTTCCGAAGGAGTCGCGCCAGGTCGATGTCGCCGCGCAGCGAGCGCTGCCACCGGCGCGTGCGCCGGATGCCCGGCTCCCATCGAAGCCGCAGCAGCAGCCGGCGCGCCTCCTCGAGCTCCGCGGCGGTGAAGTCCGCGAAGTCCTTCGTGCGCGAGACCTCGACGGTGCTGTAGGCGCCGAGCGCGAAGGCCGCCGAGGCGTCGGCGTCCGATTCGGGCTCCTCGACATCGAGCCGATGCGGCGCGCCGGCGTCGCGCCTCGTCACGACCCGCGCGCGCTCGCCGAGCGAAAACAGCGGCATGTCCAGCTCCGACGAACCGTGCGCGCGGAAGAACAGGTCGAACGCCTCGTTGAAGAGCGGCAGGTCCTCGTGCCGGTGCACGAGGAGCGCGCACAGCGTCGCGCGCACGTCCGCGCGGCTCTTCACGCCGACCCATTCGGTCGCCTGGATGGCGTCCACCATCCGTTCGCGATGCACGTGAACGCCGGCCGCGCGAAGCACGCGGCCGAAGAGCAGCAGGTTGGGAACGAGATTCATGCGAGCGCGCGAGCCAGGATCGTGCTGACCCGCTCGCCGCGGACGCTGTCGATGTCTTCCTGGTTCTTCAGCAGGATGCCGAGCGTCTCGTGGACGACATCGGCGTCGATGACGTCGCGATCGAGCGCGACGAGCGCCGCGGCCCAGTCCAGCGTCTCGGAGATGCCAGCGGCCTTGTACAGATCCGCCGTCCGCAGCTCCTGCACGAACGCCGTCACCTGGCGCGCCAGCCGCTCCGACGCGCCCGGCACCTTCGACGAGACGATTCGAAGCTCCTTCTCGAAGCTCGGGTACGGAATCCAGCTGTAGACGCAGCGCCGCTTCAGCGCGTCGTGCACCTCGCGCGTCCGGTTCGACGTGACGATGACAATCGGCGGCTCCGCCGCACGAATCGTCCCGAGCTCGGGGATGGTCACCTGGAAATCGGAGAGGAACTCGAGCAGGTATCCCTCGAACTCCTCGTCGGCGCGATCGATCTCGTCGATCAGCAGGACGGGTGCCCGCTCGCGCGTCTCCTCGATGGCGCGCAGCAGCGGCCGCTTGATGAGGAACGCTTCCGTGAAGAGGCCGCGCGCCGCCGCCGCGCGATCGAGGTCGGTCGCGACCTCGATCATCCGGATCTCGAGCAGCTGCCGCGGGTAGTTCCACTCGTACACGGCCTGGTTGACATCCAGTCCTTCGTAACACTGCAGGCGGATGAGGGTGGTCTGCAGCGCGGCGGCAAGCACCTTGGCGACTTCGGTCTTGCCGACGCCCGCCTCCCCCTCGAGGAAGAGCGGGCGCCGCAACCGGAGCGCGAGATAGATCGGCACCGCGAGACCCCGTTCGGCGACGTAGCGCTCGCCGCCGAGGGCCTCCTGCAGCGCGTCAACCGAGGCCGGAATGCTGAGGGGCGCCCGGCTCACGCGAGCCCGGCGCGCGCCGCCGCCGCGGCAATCGCACGCTTCACGTACACGGGCACGACCGCCGCTCGATACTGCGCGGACGCGAAGATGTCGCCGGTCACGTCGCCGCCGAGGTCCGAGGAGACCTGCGCCGCGGCCGCGGCGATCGCCGCCGCGTCGAGCGATTTGCCCGCGAGCGCCTTCTCGACCGCCCGCGCGCGCGTCGCGCGCGGCACCAGCCCGCCGAGCGCGATCTGCGCCGCCGAGCACCTGCTGCCTTCCATCGTCACCGACGCCGCCACGCCGATCACCGCGTAGCGCGAGGCCGGGTGCGCGAACTTCACGTACGCGGACCCCTGGCCTTTCACGGCCGCCGGCACGACGATCGCCGTGACGACCTCGTTGTCCGCGAGCACCGTGCTCATGATGCCGGTGAAGAAGCCGTCGGCGGCGACGGTCCGCTCGCCCGACGGGCCGACGGCGACGATGCTCGCGTTCAGCGCGACGAGCACCGTCGGCAGATCCGATGCGGGATCGGCGTGCGCGACGTTGCCGCCGATGGTGCCGCGGCTTCGCACGGCGGGATCGCCGACGAGCCCGGCGGCCTCCGCGAGCGCGGGCGCGGACTTCTGCAGGTCCGCGGACGCGGCGATCTCGGCGTGCGTGGTGAGCGCGCCGATGCGAATCCCGTTGCCGCTTCGCGCGATGCCGCGCAGCTCGGGAATCCTGCCGATGTCCACGACCGCGGCGGGCGTCGCCAGCCGCAGCTTCATCAGCGGAATCAGGCTGTGGCCGCCCGCGAGCAGCTTGGCGCCGGGGTTGGCGGCAAGCAGCTTCTGCGCGTCGGAGAGCGAGCGTGCGCGGTGATAGTCGAAGTTGGCCGGATACATGGTTAGTGGCCTGTCCTTTCCAGATCAGTACCGGCCGCTCCGATGTCGCGGCCGGCTAAAACGTGGTCGAAGGGCTGTCGTGGGTGATAGTGCATCAGTTGATACACGCCACTAAGTTCCCTTCCGCGACATGGCGCCGAAGACACGCTCGGGCGTCAGCGGCATCTGGATCGACGGCACGCCGAACGGCTCGAGCGCGTCGATCACCGCGTTGTACACCGTGCAGGTGGAGACGATCGTGCCCGCCTCGCCAATCCCCTTCACGCCGAGCGGGTGGTGCGGCGATGGCGTGACGGTTGACAGCACCTCGATGTCGGGCAGGACGTCGGCGCGCGGAATCGCGTAGTCCGCGAGCGAGCCGGTGAGCAGCTGACCGTTGTCGGCGTACACCGCCTGCTCCCACAGCGCCTGCCCGATGCCCTGGACGACGCCGCCGTGCACCTGGCCTTCGACAATCATCGGGTTGATCTGGTGGCCGCAGTCGTCCACCGCCACGTAGCGTTTCAGCTCGATGTGCCCCGTCTCGGGATCGACCTCGACGACCGCCACGTGCGCGCCGAACGGGTAGACGAAGTTCGGCGGATCGTAGAAGGTCGTCGCCTCGAGGCCCGGCTCCATCCCCTGCGGCATGTTCCACGCGACGTTGGCCATCAGCGCGATGTCCTGGATGGTCTTGGCCTTGTCCGGGAAGCCGCGAACGAAGAACTTGCCGTTGGCGTATTCGATGTCCTCGACCGCCGCCTCGAGCAGGTGGCTCGTGAGCAGCTTCGCCTTCTCCTTGATCTTGCGCGTCGCGACGGCGAGCGCGGCGCCGCTCACCGCGGTGGTGCGGCTGCCGTAGGTGCCCCATCCCATCGGCGTGTTGTCGGTGTCGCCGTGAACGATCTTCACGTCGCCGACGCTCACGCCGAGCTCGTCGGCGACGATCTGCGCGAAGGTCGTCTCCTCGCCCTGGCCGTGCGGTGACGACCCGATGAAGACGTGCGCCTTGCCGCTCGGATGGAAGCGCACGATGGCGCTTTCCCAGAGGCCGCCCTGGAAGCCGACGGCGCCGGCCACCTGCGAGGGGCCCAGGCCACAGATCTCGACGTAGATCCCGACGCCCACGCCGAGGTACCGACCCTTCTTTCGAGCCTCCGCCTGCTCCTTCCGGAGACCGGCATAGTCCACGTGCGCGAGCACCTTGTCGAGCGCGCCCTGGTAATTGCCGCTGTCGTACTTCAATCCGGTAACAACGTCGTGACCGTTGTCGAAGGGCGGAATGAGGTTGCGCTTCCGGATATCCGCCGGATCGATCTTGAGCTCGTCGGCGAGCCGATCGATGACTCGCTCGAGCATGAATGTCGCTTCGGGACGTCCGGCGCCTCGATACGCCTCCACCGGCGTGGTGTTCGTGTACACGCCGTAGACGTCTTCCTTGACGGCGCCGATCTGATACGGCCCCGAGAGCATCAGGCCGTGGAGAATCGTCGGAATCCCGGGTGCCGCGGTTGAGAGATACGCGCCCATTCCCGCCCACACCGTGCAGCGGAGGCCGAGGATCTTCCCGTCCTTGGTCGCCGCCATCTCCACGTCCTGCACGTGGTCGCGTCCGTGCGTCGTCGACTGGTAGTTCTCGGAGCGGCTCTCGATCCATTTGACCGGACGGCCAAGCTTCATCGAGCAGAACACCGTGATGAAGTCACCCTGGATCTGCGGAATCTTGCTGCCGAAGCCGCCGCCGACTTCCGGCGCGATGACCCGCAGCCGATCTTCGGGAATGCCGCAGACGAGCGACATGATGAAGCGGACGATGTGCGGGTTCTGGGTGGTGTTCCACAGCGTGAGCTCGCCGGTCGCGGGGAGGTAATGCGCGAGCGCTCCGCGCGTCTCCATCGCGGTCGGGATCAGCCGCTGCTGGATGATGCGGTCGCGAACGACCACATCGGCGTTCTTGAACGCGGCATCGATGTCGCCGCCGGCAACGGTCCAGTGGAACGCGATGTTGTTCGGCGCTTCCTGGTGCAGCTGCGGCGCGCCGGCCTTGACCGCCTTCTCCGGATCGACCGTCGCCGCCAGCGGCTCGTAATCGACGTCGATCAAGTCGACGGCATCCGCGGCCTGCTCGGGAGATTCGGCGACAACCACGGCAACCGCGTCGCCGACGTATCGCACGACGCTCTTGGCCATCGCCGGGTACGGGGCGGTCTTCAAGTCGGAGTTCGGCACCAGCCACGCGCACGGAATCGCCTGCAGGACGCCTTCGGTGTCCGCGCCAGTAAAGGCGGCGACCACGCCCGGAGACGCCTTCGCGGCTGCCGTGTCAACTTTCCTGATTCGCGCGTGCCCGTGCGGGCTTCGCAGAATCGCGGCGTAGAGCTGCCCGGGCAACGTCATGTCCGCGGTGTAGCGCGCGGTGCCCGTCAGCAGCCGGGGATCTTCCCGGCGCTTGATGCCGGAGCCGAATACGCGAGCCGGAGCCGCAACTGTGGTCGCCATCAGCGTGCTCCCGCGGCCGCAGCCGCCTGAACCGACC
>DASQAX010000522.1:0-13739 GCA_035635535.1 Vicinamibacterales bacterium
GGGCGTGCACGGGCTGAGCATCGACTCGGAGGGGAACTTCTACGTGGCCGAGGTGGACAGCGGCCGCGTGCAGAAGTTCAAGCCGCGCGCCGGCGCGCGCTCTGAGTTCTTGCTGACGAAGCTCCCGGCGACGCCGAACGGAACTCGGTAAAGCTCCAAGTTCCAAGATCCAAGTTCCAAATTCCAAGAAGCTGCAAATTGGAGCTTCTTGGAGCTTGGAGCTTGGAACTTGGAGCTTGGAACTTCGGGTTATTCTCAGCTCCTGCTCTACCTCCTCTTCTTCCTCTCCGGCATCAGCGGGCTGATCTACCAGGTCGTCTGGGTCCGCGTCTTCGGCAACGTCTTCGGCAACACCATCTATTCGGCGTCGGCCGTCGTCGCGGTGTTCATGCTCGGCCTCGGCGCGGGCAGCTACCTGGCGGGCCGCTGGTCGGATCGGCGGTATGCAGCCAACCCCGAGCTGCCGCTGCGGGCGTACGGCTACTTCGAGCTGACGATCGCCGCGATGGGCGCCGTCATCGCGGGCCTCCTGCCGACTCTCGATCGATTGTCCGTGCTCGTCACCGCGTATCAGCAGGATGCGAACGGCTGGTACGTCATCACCACGGGATCGTACGCGGCGCGCACGGCGATCGCGCTGGCCCTGCTCACGCCGATCACGCTGCTGATGGGCGGGACGCTGACGCTGTTGATCCGATATCTCGTGCGCGCGGACGTGGAAGCCCAGATGCGCCGGATTGCCGTGCTCTATGCCGTGAACACGGCAGGCGCTGCCGTCGGGTGCTTCTTGACCGACTTCACGCTGGTTCCCGCATGGGGGTTGTTCGCGACGCAGTTGCTCGCGGTCGCCTTGAATGGGATTGCAGGTGTTGGTGCGATCGCGTTGGTCCGCCTGAAGGCGGACTCTACCGCAGCAAAGATGCCCGATGCGGCAGGCACCCGGATCCGAAGGAAGAAACCAACGACCGCGAGCGCCACCCTTTCGAATAGCGGTGGAGTCCGGCTTCAGCCGGACCTGCGGCTTGTCGCCATCGCCCTGGCGCTGTCCGGCTTCGCCGGCCTCGGGATGGAGATCCTCTGGTTCCGCCACTTCTCGATCATGCTCGGCGCGTTTCGCGCCGTGTTCTCGCTGCTGCTGACGGTCATCCTCGTCGGCATCGGCATCGGCTCGCTCGCCGCCGCGACCGTCCAGCGCTCCTGGGCCGCGCGTGCCTCGCCGACGCCTTCGGCGAAGGCGGCTGCGGCGCTGCTCGCGACACAGTCGCTGTTCATCGCCGCCACGCTGGCCGGCATGTGGCTCGCCGACTCCAGCGTCATCGACCAGACCGTCTCCGAGGCGCTGCGCACCTTCGGCTCCGCCACCGCGGCCGACCAGCTCGTCTCGCCCGGCACGCTGCGCGAGCTCTGGTTCAACCTGCGGCCGATGCTGCTCGAGGCGGGCGTGCCGGCCCTCTTGATCGGGTTCAGCTTTCCGCTCGGCAACGCCGTCATCCAGCACGCGGAGCAGTCGGTCGGCCGCCGCGCCGGCGTGCTGTATCTCGCCAACACGGCTGGTGCCGTTGCCGGCAGCATCATCGCCGGCTTCGTGCTGCTGCCATGGCTCGGTCTGCAGGGGAGCGCCAGCGTCCTGATGGTCGTCGCAGCCGCGGGTCTGATCCCTCTCTATCTCGCTGCCCCGATCCCCGATCGCCGATCCCTGATCGCTGCCGCGGCCGCGGTGGTTGCCGTCGCGGCCTGGCTGCTCCTGCCCTCCGGCTACATCAGCACGCGCGCGCTGCCGAAGCCCGAACAGAACGAGCGCGTCCTCGACCAGGGCGAAGGCGTCAACGAGATCGTCACCATCACCGAGACCTCCGGCAGGGGGCGACGCCTGATGACGAACGGCCACGCCATGTCGGCCACCTGGCCGCTCTCCCAGCGCTACATGCGCGCGCTCGCGCACGTGCCGCTCCTGATGATCGACAACCCGACGCGCGCGCTCGTCATCGGGTTCGGCGTCGGCAACACGACCGCCGCCGCGACGCTCCATCCGTCGATGCAGCAGGTCGAGGTCGCCGATCTTTCGCGCAATGTCCTCGATCACGCGTCGTGGTTCAGCGCGACCAACGGCGACGTCATCCACGATCGCCGTGTCTCGGTGTACGTCAACGACGGGCGCCATCATCTCCTGATGGGGACGAACCCGTACGACCTCGTCGCGCTCGAGCCGCCGCCGATCGGCTACGCGGGCGTCGCGTCGCTCTACTCGGAGGAGTTCTATCAACTGGCCAAGACGCGCCTGAAGCCGAACGGCTTCGTCAGCCAGTGGCTCCCGGCCTACCAGGTGCCGACGGCGACGACGCTGTCGATGATCAAGTCGTTCGTGGAGGTGTTTCCGCAATCGGTGCTGCTCTCGGGCGCGCAGGCCGACCTGATTCTCATCGGCGCCAACGGGCGGATAGAGGTCGATCCGAACCAGTTGTTCGCCGCGCTGTCGCAGCGCCCCGCGGTGCGCGCCGACCTCGCCAGGCTCGATCTCGGCACGCCGCGCGAGATCGTCGGCATGTTCGTCGGCTCGTCGCAGACGCTCGCCGCCGCGACGCGAGAGGTCGTGGCTGTCACCGACGATCGGCCGGTGCAGGAGTTCGGCGTCCGCTCGCTGCTCAACCTCGGCGAGTCGGTCCCCGGCTCGGTCGTCGACTTGAGCCGCGTCGCCGAGTGGTGCCCGGCATGTTTCGACAACGGCATGCCCGTGCGCGTCGTCGAGGGCCTCGATCTCTATCTCGCGCTCCTGAACCGCGCGTATGGCGCGTCACCCGAGCAGGGAGCACGGGTCCGCGCCGCGGCCGACACCGGCCGCCGCGTGGTGGGCAGCGCCTACCTCGGCGCCGTCGTCCCCGAGGAGGCCGGCGTTCACAACGATCTCGGGATCGCGTATGCCTCGCGCGGCCAGCTCGACGCCGCCATCGCCGAATTCCGCCAGGCGCTCGCCCTCGATCCCGACTCCGCGGAGACGCACTGGCACCTCGGCTCGGCGCTCGCCGAGCGAGGCGCGCTCGAGGAAGCGATGGAGCATCTGAGCACTTCCGTGCAGCGCGATCCGACAAATCTTGACGCGAAGCACGATCTTGAAACCGTGACCGCGCTGCAGCGCCAACGTCAACGTTTTCCTTGACTTAGGGCCGCAACCGGCGCTAGTTTCATTAGCTCCACACAGCACAATCCGGGTGGGCACTTTCGATGAAGGAGATTCCATGACTTGGGGTTTGGCAAGGCGGGTACTTGCGATCGGCGTCATCCTCCTGCTCCCTGTCGCAGCGTTCGCACAGGAAGCGGTACTGACCGGCACCGTCACTGACTCGACCGGCGCGGTTCTGCCGGGTGTCACCGTGACCGCTTCGAACGAGGCGACGGGCAATACGTTTGTCGGCGTCACCGACGAGCGCGGCATCTATCGCATCCCGGTGCGAATCGGCAATTACAAGGTCACCAGCGAGCTGCAGGGTTTCGCGACTGCCATGCGGGCCGACGTCCAGTTGCTCGTCGGCCAGACCGCGACGCTGAACCTGCAAATGGCGCCGTCGACCGTCCAGGAAACCGTCACGGTCACGGGCGAAGCGCCGCTCATCGACCTGAAGAACTCATCGCTCGGCGGCAACATCGACGCCCGCCAGGTGCAGGAGCTGCCGGTCAACGGCCGCAACTGGATGGCGCTGGCGCTGCTGGCGCCCGGCAGCCGCACGCAGGCGGGCGCCACGGGCACCGCCGCGCAGATCCCGCTGCCCGATCGGAACGGCGGCGAGGCGCGCGAATTCCAGCTGAACGTCGACGGTCAGCAGGTGTCAGCCGACATCGGCACCGGCGGCCAGGCGAAGTTCAGCCAGGACTCGATCGCCGAATTCCAGTTCGTCGCCAACCGCTTCGACGCGACGATGGGCCGGTCGACCGGTGTCCAGGTCAACGCCATCACGAAGTCGGGCAGCAACCAGGTCGCGGGCCTGTTCCGCGGCAACTTCCGCAACAGCAGGTTCAACGCCGAAAATCCCGTGCTGCACACGGTCGAAAAAGTCGACAACCAGCAGTACAGCACGACCTTCGGTGGTCCGATCATGAGGGACAAGCTGCATTTCTTCGGCAACTACGAGTACGAGCGCGAGCCCCGGGAAAGCATCTTCAACTCGCCGTACCCGGTGTTCAACGGAAGCCCGTTGGTGGGCAAGAACACCCAGCAGAAGGGTGGCGTTCGCCTCGATTACCAGGTGTCCACGCAGACGCGTCTCATGGGCAAGTTCTCGCGAGCTACCATCTTCGAGCCGTTCGGCGTAGGCAACACCGGGTTCAAGGGTTCGACCGGCACCAACCGCGAATACAACCGTGAGTCGCTCGGGCAGCTGACGCAGGTGCTGAGCAACCGCGCGGTCAACGAGGTGAAGGTCGGCCAGGCGGTGTTCGGCCTCGCGAACCAGAACCTCACGACGTGGTCGAACCACTGGCAGAAGGTCAACGGCATCACGACCGGATCGCCACGCATCGCGTTCACCGGCTTCGCGATTGCGCCGAACCAGAACTATCCGCGCCATCAGGACCAGTGGGTGTGGAACGCGCGCGACGACTTCACCTATTCCTACGACGCCGGCGGCCGTCATGACCTCCGGATGGGCGGCGAGTTCCTGGACCGCCATCAGATCCAGGCCAACTGCCGTCAGTGCAGCGGCGACATGCGCGCCAACGTGCTGCCGCTTCCGTCGGCCGCGGTGTTTCAGTCGTGGTTCCCGGATCCGTTGAATGTGGACACGTGGAACCTGGCGGCCGTCTCGCCGTGGGTGAGCACGTACAGCATCGGCGTCGGCGACTTCAACGTCCATCTCTATTCGAAGAAGGTCGCGAGCTGGTTCCAGGACGACTGGGCGCTCGGCAACCGCCTGACGTTGAACCTCGGGCTGCGCTACGACCTCGAGCTCGGCGCGTTCGCCAACGAGGTGTCGGTGCCGCCGTTCCAGTCCGCAGGCCGTCCGGCTGACAAGACGAACTTCCAGCCGCGCTTCGGCTTCAACTTCAAGGTGAACGACTCCACGGCGCTCCGCGGCGGATCGGGCCTCTATTACGGCGATGCGCTCGGCGCCGACCAGTCCTTCGCCACCGGCAACCAGCAGGTCGTCGTCATCTCCTACACCAACGACGGCCGGCCGGACTTCGCGGCCAATCCCACTGGCGGTCAGCCGCTGCCGACGTTCGAGCAGGCGCAGTCGCGCCTCTGCTCGGGCAACCCGGCCGCGTTCAATGCGTGGAAGGCGACCAATTACGCTGGTGCCGCGCCGTGTCTGACGCGTGACCTCCAGGAATTCGTCGGCCTGCCGAAGTACGTCCACCTGCCGCGGACGTTCCAGAGCTCGATCGGTATCCAGCACCAGATCGGATCGGTGACGGCCTTCACCGCCGATTACGTCTACAGCAAGGGCGATCACGAGAAGGACGTCGTCGACAACATCAACCTGACGTTCAACCCGGCGACCGGCGCGAACTTTCCGTCAGCCAACCGCGCCACGCGGCCGTTCCCGGACTGGGGTGTGGTCTCGATGAACACGCACCTGGGCCGCTCCGCGTACCACGCGCTGCAGACCTCGATCACCAAGCGGTTCAGCAATCGCTGGCAGGGCGCGGCGACCTACACGCTGTCGCGGCTCTATAACGCGGACACGCACCCGTTCAGCGGTCTCGAACCGGTGCCCTTCGACACCGCCAAGGATCTCGGCGGCGAGTGGGGCATTTCGGCCGACGACCAGCGCCATCGCATGGTGCTGAACGGCATCTGGCAGGTCGGCCATGGCTTCCAGGTGAGCGCGCTGCACTTCTTCGCCGCGGGCATCCGCCTGGCGCACACCTACGGCGGCGACGCGCGGGGCACCGGCGCGAACTTCAGCCAGCGCCTGCGCGCGCTCGATACGCCATTGGGCGCGGCTGGCACGATCGTTCCGCGCAACGATCTGCTCGCGCCGCCGCAGAACCGCACCGACCTCCGGCTGCAGCAGCGGATTCCGCTGGGCGGCCGCGTGTCGGTCGACGGCATCGCGGAGGTGTTCAACATGTTCAACCGTCCGAACTGGGGCATCGGCACGCAGGAGAGCACGCCGAGCCAGTTCCTGCAGCACACCACGGCGCAGGTGCGGACGGCGCAGTTCGGCTTCCGGCTGACCTTCTAAACGGAGCGTAGGGGCGGGTCTGAAGACCCGCCCCTACACTGACGTAGAGGCGGACCTTCAGGTCCGCCTTTCCGCTTTCGACTTTCCCAGATAGAATTCCCCGCCTTCTTCACCTTCCAAAGGACTCGCATGGCTGCCACCCGCGCCACCGCCGCGCCGTACGCGGCGCCTCGAACGCCACTCAATTCGAATCAGATCAAGGGCTTCTGGGCGGCCTGGGGCGGCTGGTGCCTCGACGGCATGGACGCGTTCATCTACTCGCTGGTGCTCGTGCCCGCGCTGACCGAGCTGCTGCCGAAATCGGGCATCCCCGCGACGCCGGCCAACATCGGGTACTACGGCAGCATCCTGTTCGCGCTCTTCCTCGCGGGCTGGGGCATGTCGATGGTGTGGGGGCCGATCGCGGATCGCTTCGGACGCGTGAAGGCGCTGATGATGACCATCCTGATGTACTCGTTCTTCACGCTGGCCTGCGGCCTCGTGCAGAACGTGTATCAGCTGGCGATCCTCCGCGTGTTCTGCGGCATCGGCCTCGGCGGCGAGCAGCCGATCGGCGGCACGTTCATCGCGGAGGAGTGGCCCGAGGATCGGCGCAAGATGGGCGCCGGCTACATGCACACCGGCTACTACTTCGGCTTCTTCCTCGCGGCGCTCGCCAACTACGTGATCGGCGCCAACTACGGGTGGCGGTGGATGTTCGTGCTCGGCGGCACCCCGGCGTTGCTGGTCGGCTGGATTCAGAGCGGCGTCCACGAATCCGCGGCGTGGAAGGCGAAGTTCGAGAACCCGGCGGCGCGGCCGCGCATGCGCGACTCGTTCGCGGCGCTCTTCAGCCCGCGCTTCTCGAAGCGGACGATGACCATGTCGCTGCTCTTCATGGTGTCGATCATCGGCCTGTGGGCCGGCTCGATCTATGTGCCGACGGCGATCACGCAGATCGCCGTTCGCGAAGGGCACACCACGCTCGAGGCCGCGCGCCTCGCGTCGTATGCCGGCGCGGTGCTCGCGCTCGGCACGATCATCGGGTGCCTGCTCGCGCCCGTGATTGCCGAACGGGTCGGGCGGCGCCCGGCCATGGCGATGTACTACGTACTGATGTTCATCGGCATCGCGTTCGGCTTCGGGCAGGTGTTCTACATGCAGAACGCGCTGGTGCCGTTCTTCGTCCTCATCTTCGTGCTCGGCCTCGGCGGCGCGAACTTCGCGCTCTACACGCTCTGGATTCCGGAGCAGTTCACGACCGAGTGCCGCGGGAGCGCCATCGGCTTCACCAGCTCGATCGGACGGTTCGCCGGCGTCGCGATGGTGTTCCTCGTCGGCGCCGGCATCCAGCGCTACGGCTCGCTCGGCGTCCCGGTGGCCATCACCGCCCTCGCGTTCGTCATCGGCGTGCTGGTGCTCCCGGCGGCAAAGGAGACGCGGGGCGAGCCGCTGCCGGCCTAAGTGGAAAAGTTGAAAAGTGGAAAAGTGGAAGAAGTAAGTTAAAAGTACGTTGCCCGAGCCAGTCCTGGAGTTGCGCGATGCGACGGTCGTCAAGAGCGACCGCCGCATCCTCGACAGCCTCACGCTCACCATCTCCGCGGGCGAGCACACCGCGATCATCGGTCCCAACGGCGCCGGCAAGTCGGCGCTCGTCAGCCTGCTCACGCACGACGACCGGCCGGTGCGTCACGAGGACGGCTCGCCCTCCGTCCTCGTCTTCGGCGAGAGCCGGTGGAACGTCTTCGATCTGAAGTCGCAGCTCGGCATCGTCTCCGCCGACCTGCACCATCGCTTCGTCCTCGGCAACAACGAGGGGCGCGTGGCCGCGGAATCGGCGGTGCTGTCGGGATTCCTCGCGACGCAGGGCATCCTGCGCTACGGCGCGGTGACGCCGGAGATGCGGACGCGCGCCGCGGACGCGTTGGCCCGGATGGGCGTCGCGCACCTGGCGAAGCGGCGGCTCGACGAAATGTCCACGGGCGAAGCGCGGCGGGTGCTGCTGGCGCGCGCGCTCGTCACCGCGCCGCGCGCGCTGATTCTCGACGAGCCGACGACGGGGCTCGACCTCGTGGCACGCCACGACTTCACCGAGCGCGTGCGGCAGGTGGCGCGCGGCGGGACCACCCTCATCCTCATCACCCACCACATCGAGGAGATCGTCCCCGAGATCCAGCGCATCGTGCTCGTCAGCGAGGGGCGCATCGCCGCCGCGGGGCCGAAGCGCGATATCCTCACCTCGGCGCGCATCAGCACGCTGTTCAACGCGCCGATTGCACTCGAGGAAGACGATGGCTACTTCTACGCCCGCCCCGCCTCCGCGCGCACGGAGGCGTAAGCGCGCTACGCGGCGTGCCCCGCCGAAGCCGAAGGCGACGGTGGGCGTCATCGGTCTCGGCATCATGGGGTCGGCGATGTCGGCGAACCTCGTTCGCGCCGGCTTTCGCGTCGTCGGCTACGACCTGGTGCCGGAGGCGGGCCGTCAGCTGAAGCGCGCCGGCGGCACGCCGCAGAAGGACGCGCGCGGCGTGGCGGATGCGGCCTCGACCATCATCACGTCGCTGCCGTCGGCTGCGGCGCTCGTCCAGGTGGCGAACGAGCTCGCGCAGTTCGGCCGCAAGGTCATCGTCATCGAGACGAGCACGCTGCCGATCGACGTCAAGGAGCAGGCGCGCGCGACACTGGCCAGGCGCGGGGCCATCCTGCTCGATTGCCCGCTCAGCGGTACCGGCGCGCAGGCGCGGACGAAGGACATCGCGGTGTATGCCAGCGGCGACCGCGCCGCGTGCCGGACGGTCGTGCCGGTGCTCGAGGGCTTCTCGCGGGTGAACTACTACGTCGGGCCGTTCGGCAACGGGTCGAAGATGAAGTTCGCGGCGAACCTGCTGGTCGCCATTCACAACGTCGCGGGCGCCGAGGCGATGGTGCTCGCGATGAAGTCGGGCCTCGATCCGGCGCTCGCGTACAAGGTGCTCACCGACGGCGCCGGCAACTCGCGCATGTTCCAGGTGCGCGGGCCGATGATGGTGAAGGGCGACTACTCGTCCGACGTGACGATGAAGCTGTCGGTGTGGCAGAAGGACATGAACGTCATCGCCGAGTTCGCGAAGGCCAATGGCTGTCCGACGCCGCTGTTCTCGGCGACGGCGCCGCTGTATATCGCCGCGACGGCGAGCGATCCCACCGAGGATACGGGCGCGGTTTGCGCGGTCATCGAAAAAATGGCGAACTACCGGCGCAGCAAGCGGTGAGGATCGGGGATCGGGGATCGGGGATCGGGTTCCGGATCGGACGTAGAGGCGGACCTTCAGGTCCGCCTGCGATCGTGATAACGTCCCGCGCCATGATTCGATTTCACTCCATCATCCTTGCCGCTTCGCTGCTGCTCGCCGCTGCCGTCGCGTCCGCGCAGGACATGCGTCCCGCCGAGCAGGTCTACAAGAACATCAAGGTGATGACGGGCGTCCCGGCGAGCCAGATCATCGAGGGGATGCACGTCATCAAGGCGGCGCTCGGGGTGACGTGCGAGCACTGCCACATCCAGGGGCAGATGGACCGCGACGACCTCCCGACGAAGAACAAGGCACGCGCGATGTACGTGATGATGACCGAGATCAATCGCGCGAACTTCGGCGGCAGGCAGCTGGTGACCTGCGTGACGTGCCACCGGGGTCACGCGACTCCCGCGAACGTGCCCGAGCTGCCGTCACCGGTCATCACGGAGGAGACCGAGTCGAGGCCCCAGCCGCCGACCGTCGATCAGATCCTGGCGAAATACATCACGGCGCTTGGCGGCGAGCAGGCGATGCGCAAGGTGACGACGCGCGTGATCGTGGCGACGCAGGAGGTGCCGACCGGTCCGGGAGGCACGATCCCGGTGCCGGCGAAGCTCGAACGGTCGCTCAAGGCGCCGAATCTCGCGGTCGACGTGTACACGGCCGAGAAGTTCACGATCTCGAGCGGCTTCGACGGGACCGCCCAGTGGACCAGGGGGCAGAACGGCGTCGTCAGCGCACTCACGCCGGATGGGATCGACGGCGAGCGCGCGGGCCGAGCCGCTGCGTTTTACGAGCCGCTCACGCTGAAAGCGCAGTATCAGACGATGAGGGTTGACGGCATCGAGCACGTCAACGGCCACGACGCCTACGTTGTCACCGGCGTGCCGGCGGCGAACACGCCCGAGAAGCTGTATTTCGATACGCAGACCGGGTTGCTGCTCCGCAAGTCCACCTACATCGACGCGATGTCCGGACGCAGTCCGTACCAGGTGGATTTCGACGACTATCGGAACACCGGCAGCGGCGTGAAGATCCCGTTCGTCGTCCGCATGGTGCCCGCGACGCCGCGAACGGAGTTGTCGACGCGCGCCACGCTTCGCGTCACGAGCGTGAAGGACAACGTGCCGATCGACGGCGCGAAGTTCGTCAAGCCGACGGGTCAGTAGGCAGCGGGCAGCAGGCAGTAGGCAGTCGGCAGCTCGTACGTAGAGGCGGACCTTCAGGTCCGCCTGACGCGACACCCTGCAGGCGCTCAGCGAACATTGCCACACTGACATCGACTCTCCTCGCGGCTGGCGTGTTTGAACAACGCTGTCCGCATCGCCGTCTCCATTTGTTGACACCGTCCGTTCGGCGCTACTAGACTCGCCCCGCTGGGCTGTCGTTACGCTCCAAGGAGATTTTCAGATGACCCGAAAACTGTCGTTCCTGCTCGGCCTCGTTGCGGTGCTCGTGATTGGCGCCGGGCCGGCGCTGGCGCACCACGGCGGCGCGGCGTTCGACCAGTCCAAGACCGAGACGCTGACGGGCACGGTCACGCAGCTCGACTTCGTCAACCCGCACGTCGTCGTCTGGTTCGACGTGAAGGGGTCCGACGGCAACACCGCCAAGTGGTCGGGATGGCTGACCGCGCCGAACAAGCTGCAGCGCGCCGGGTGGAGCAAGCACACGCTGAACCCGGGCGACAAGGTCACCGTCACCGGCAATCAGCAGAAAAACGGCAGCCCGGTCCTGCAGATCCGCAGCATCGCGGGCCCCGACGGCAAGAACCTGCCGACCTTCGAGCAATAGGCGGACCTGGAGATGGTAGGGGAGACAGAGTATGCGTAGATTGATTGGTCCACTCCTCGCAGCGGTATTCATAGTTGCCGCGTCGGCGATGCTCGTTGGGCAGGCCGCGCCCGCCGGGCAGGGCGCGCGCGGCGGCGGTGCGCGCGGCGGCGCACCGGCGGCCGCTGCTCCGTCGGCGCCCGCGCCGGCGAAGGACCTGACCGGCGTCTGGATGATGCGCAACCCTCCGGGCAAGAACGGGCCCTGGACCAACTTCACCTACACCGATCCGATGAAGGCCCCGCCGGCGTTGACCGAGTGGGGACAGGCGCAGTTCAAGCTCGCGAGAGACTCCAATGGCGGCAACTACACGCTCGACGAGACGAACGACCCGGTGCTCACCAAGTGCTACCCGCCGGGCGTTCCGCGCGTGTACTTCCACCCCTATCCGTTCGAAGTGATCCAGACCCCGAAGCAGACGCTGCTGGTCTACGAGTACGACCACTGGATGCGGCGCGTCCACACCGACGGCCGCACGCTGCCGGCCGATCCCGATCTGATCTGGATGGGGACGTCGGTGGGCCGGTGGGTCGACGATCACAACTTCCAGGTGGAGACCACCGGCTTCAACGAGAAGACCTGGCTCGATCGGCTCGGCCACGCGCACAGCGATCAGCTGAAGGTGACCGAGAACTTCCGCCGCATCGACCGCGATCACCTCGAGCTCGACATCAAGATGGAGGACGCGAAGGCGCTCGCCAGGCCGTGGGTGACGACGTTCTATTACGAGAACCGTCCGCAGTGGGAGCTCGGCGAGATTTCGTGCTCGGGCGACTATCTTGACTGGTCGCAGGTCGAGAAGGGCGGGCGGGAATACAAAAGATAGCTGGCAGCCGGCAGCTGGCAGCAGGCAGTAGCAGGCAGTTCGCAGCAGGCAGTTCGCAGCAGGCATTCAGAACCAACTGCCCGCTGCCTGCCGCCCGCCGCCTGCTACGTCTTCAGCCGCGGCAACAGCTTCAACGCGTTCTCCCGTTCCACCGCACGCAGTTCCGCGTCGGTGAACCCGCCGTTGTCCTTCAACCCTTTCGCAACAATCGCGGCGGAGCCGCCGCCGAGCGGGAAGTCGGTGCCGAAGAGGATCTGCGAGGTCGGCACGAACTTCCTGAACGACGGCATCGTGTACGGATTGAATGCCTGCGCGGTGTCGTAATAGAACTTCTGCAGCTCGTACACCACGCCCTTCGGCAGCTTGTTCCCGCCGGCGCCGTTCAAACGGCTCGTGATGTAGGGGACGGTGCCGCCGCCGTGCGACCAGATGAACCTGATGTCGGGGAACTGCGCGACGGCGCCGGTCTGCAGCAGGCTGAGGATCGTCCGCGTGGTGTCGAAGACGAACTCCACGCCGCGGTTCTGCGCGTCGGTCAGCGTGGTCTGCACGCCGCACGCGGCGCAGTACGGATGGCAGTAGACGACCCCCTTCCGCCGGTTCATCTCCTGCAGCAGCGGCGTGAACGCGGCGTTGCCGAGGTACTTGCCTTCGTAGCTTGACAGCACGCCGATGCCGTCGGCCTTCAGCGTGTCGAGCGCGTACTCCAGCTCCTTCAACGACCCTTCGACGTCGGGCAGCGGCAGCACGGCAAACAGGCCGAATCGCCCCGGATAGTCGCGCACGACCTTCGCGCCGGCGTCGTTGCACTCGCGCGCGAGCGCTCGCGCGGCCATGTCGTCGCCGAAGTGCACGCCCGGGTCGCTGATCGAGATGATCGACGTCGCGACGCCGCCTTCCTCCATCTCCGCGAGCATCTTTGCCGGCGACCAGTCCTTCAGCGTCGCCTGCTGGACGCCATGCGCCGTGGCCAGGTCGTAGAGCTTCGGCACGGTGAAGTGCGCGTGCGTGTCGATCCGGAATGGACGCGCCGCCGCCGCTCCTTGAGCTGCGACGCGCCGGCCGAACGCGGGGGCGAGTGCCGCCGCTCCAGCCGCGCCCAGACCTGCGAGAAAATCCCGTCTGCCGACTGCCATTGAGAAGTCCTCTCGTTGACAGGCGGACCTGAAGGTCCGCCTCTACGTTCGACCTGGCAGGCGGACCTGAAGGTCCGCCTCTACGCTCCACGCTGCCCCTGCTGCCACCCGCCTCTGCCCCTGCCACCCTGCTGTGCGAGCACGAGAATAAACGTGCTCCGGCGTCCATTGACAGTGTTTTCTCGCGCCGCTAGACTCCGCGCCACCACACGAAATTCGCTGCGGTACACCCGGATGTCCGGGGGGCCATCGGTGTCTGTGATTGATTGACGTAGAGGCGGACCTTCAGGTCCGCCTGGCGACCACGGGAGGTTGAATGGGCCGTTTTCTCGGGAACCTTTTTCTCGGCGCGTTGGCACTTCTTCTCACCACAGCCTCGGCATCGGCGCAGCTGTCGACGGCGGAGCTCAGCGGACGTGTGACGGACACGAGCGGCGCGGTGCTGCCCGGTGTCACGGTGACCATGACCCAGACCGACACGCAGGCGACCAGGACCGCGATTACCGACGCG